>JAPOUR010000018.1 GCA_026708565.1 Candidatus Dadabacteria bacterium | reverse complement strand
TAGAAATCATCATCCAGTTTAAGGAATGCCTCGTAGTTCCTGTCCACTTCCTGTTGAAACGGGTCCGTCACTTTCTGTGCCATCTGTAACTACCTCCTGTTACAAACTGCCGAGAGTGTAACACAAAAAACTGAAACTTGACAACTTGCGGGAGGAGGGACTTGAACCCCCAAGGGAGAAACTCCCACCGGGACCTAAACCCGGCGCGTCTGCCAATTCCGCCACTCCCGCTTCTTTTCAAACAAACCTTATCCTAATAATGTGTCGCGGCGCTCTTCACGCCACTCCGCTTTCGCCCCTATCCCCGCCCTTTCCCGATGGGAAAGGGATGGGCCGCGAGGGATTCGAACCCCCGACCGTTTGATTAAGAGTCAACTGCTCTACCAACTGAGCTAGCGGCCCCCATTAAAGATTTAATAAATACATACAGCCGCGCCGATTGGCAAGGCGCGGAAACCCGCTCACCCGCCGCCCCGCACCACAGACACCACACGGGAATTAACATCTATGTATTTCCGCGCAACCCGCAAAACATCCTCCGGAGTAACGGACATCACCTTGCCGACAAACTCCTTGTGCTCATCCCACCCCACGCCGTAAAGTTCATCAAACCCCATAGTCGCCGCCTGCGCCGAGTTCCTCTGAAGCCCTATCTCAAACTCGCCCGCCATCTTCCTCTGCGCCCTCTCCACCTCCCGCGCCGTTACCCCGCCTTTCACAAGGGCTTTCAACTGGGCGACAATCTCATCCCTCGCCTCGCTCTCCTTGCCCGGAGCAGTGCCAATGTAAACCCCGAAATAACCCGCATCCACACGCGCGCCGTAAAAAGAAGTTACGGAATACGCAAGACTCATCTCGTCCCTGAGTTTGAGAAACAGCCGCCCGCCCTGACCGGAAAGAATGGAGTTCAACACCTGAAACGGATAGTAGTCCGGGCTGCCTATTTTCGGCGCGCCAAAGCCCGCGATTATGTGAGTCTGCTGCTTTTCCGGCTCGTTTTTCACAGTTACAAGCGGCTTGCGGGTTTGCTTTACACGCGAAGATTGCGGACGGAGACGGGGCGCGGGGGCAAGGCGGGAAAAATCCTTTTCAAGCCGCCTTAACGCCTTTTTCGCGCTCACATCACCCACAACCACAATTATCATCTCACGCGGATTCAGCGCCTTGCGGTGAAACTCCGCCACGGCGGCGCGGGAAAATCTTTTCAGCCCCGCCTCCGTTCCCAGAATGTCGCGGGAATACGCCCCGCCCTTGAAAAGCGCGGCAAGAAACCGCCGGATTCCCACCGCCGCAAGGTCATCCTTTTTCTTGCTTATCGCGGCGGAAATCTCCCTTTTTGCCCGCGCCATCTCCTCAGGCTCAAAAGACGGATTCAGGGCGACATCGGCAAATATGTCCATTGCGGTGTCAAAATTCGCGCTGAGCGCCTCCATCACAACGCCCGCGCTGTCTCTGCCGGAAAAACCCTCTATGTATCCCGCAAGAGACTCCATCTCTTCCGCTATCTGCTTTGCCGTGCGGCTGTGAGTGCCGCGCGTAAGCATGTTCGCCGTAAGGTTGGAAAGACCGCCGGAACGCGCATCCTCAAATCTCAAGCCCCCCGGAAAAAGCAGGCGGACGGAGAAAAGCGGAACGGATTTGTTCTCTTTTATAATGACCTTAATGCCGTTCTTCAGTTTGTGAATGTTCGTTTTTCCGCCCTTGCCCGAATCGGGGGAAGGCGGCTTTGCGCCGGAAACCGCTTTTTTGACGCTTTGCGCGGACGAGCGCGAGGCGGGCGGAACCACCGCCGAGACGGAAAGATTTGCCGGAGTGAAGTATTTTGCCGCAACCCTGCGTATGTCCGCCGGGGTTACGGCGCGCACGGCTTCCACATAAGCGCCCTCAAAACCGTAATCACCCGCCGCCGTCTCGTAAAACCCGAGCGAATGCGCCCTGCCCTGCATGGTTTCCCTTGAGCGCACACTGTCGCTCTCAATGTTGACTTTCGCCTTTTGAATTTCCGAAGGAGCGGGAGACGCGTCCGCAAGGCCGTAAAGCATCGGCAGAATCTCGCCGTAAGCGGCCTCCGCGCCGTCCGGCGCAACCGTTCCGCCCACCGCAAAAACCCCTCCCATCACGGGGGCGTAGGCGTAGGAATAAACCGTGTTCACTATTCCCTTTTCCTCTTTGACGATTCTGTGAAGGCGCGAACTGTCTCCCGCGCCCATTATCTCCGAAATGACATCAAGGGCGGGAACATCCTCATGCGCAACACCGGGAATTCTGAACGCAAGCGAGAAATACCCTTCGTTTGTGTCTCTTTTCTGAACGGAAACTGCGGGCGATTTTCTCACTGGCGGGGCTGTCGCCTCCGCGCACACGGCGGCGGGGCTTTTCTTCAGAGAGCCGAAACGTTTTTTGATTCGGGCGAGAACGGAGCCCGGCTTAAAATCCCCCGTTACCACAACGACCATGTTGCGGGGCGTATACCATTTGCGGTAAAAGGCGGAAACCTTTTCGCGCGTGAAAGAGCGGACGCTTTCGCGTGTTCCAAGAATGGGCAGCCCGTAGGGATGCCCCTCGTAGGCGGTTTCAAACAGCCGCCTGCTCATCACGCTTGAGGGGTTGTCTTTGTCGCGGCGTATCTCCTCAACAACCACCTCAATCTCTTTTTTCAACTCTTCGGGGTCAAACGCCGGCGCGGTAACGCTTGAGGCAAGCAGGTCTATGCTCCTGCCCGCCGACCTGCTTGCCGAAACTATGTGGTAAACCGTGTGGTCAAACGATGTGAAGGCGTTTATGCGCCCGCCGGAAGATTCAACCTCAAACGCGAGTTCGCCCGGCCCCATGTCTCCGCCGCCCTTGAACAGCATGTGCTCGTGAAAATGGGCAAGCCCCCTCTCGCCGTCCCGCTCGCACCCGGAGCCGGTTTTGACCCACACATTGACCGCCGTAACCGGCGCGGAGGCGTCTGGCTCAAGCAACACGGTGAGCCCGTTGTCAAGCCGCGTTTTTGTAACAGATGAAATCTCCTTTGCAGACAATTCAGAACCTCCCGCGTAAAAAACCGCGCACAGAAAAAGCAGAAACGCGCGCGCCCTCAACCCGCCTTCTCCGTCTCCCCGCCTCTGTTTCCGCCGCGCCGCCTGAGGCGGCCAAGGGCAAACAGCGCGGGGCCGGAAAGCAGATACAGCGTAGAGACCGCCGCAACGGACAGCCCCGGATTGACCGCCACAACCGCTATCAGGACGGATGTGGTAACCAGAAAATCAAACCTCTTGCCGCCGAAACTGAAAAAACCCGCCTTCCGGTATCTGACTCCGCTCACCATGAAAAACCCCGTAACCGGCGCCGCAACGGCGTAAAAAACCGCCATCTCCCCGGAAAGCGGAAACATTCCCAACTCGGTCGCCACAAAAACCGGCGATATCATAACGCCCGCCGCCATGGGGCTCGGCAGCCCCATAAAACTTCTCTTCTCAAGCGATGAAGACTGCACATTGAACCTTGCAAGCCGCATAACCGCGCACACGACATAAATGAGAAGCCCTATGTTGAGAAGCGGGCCGGAATGCGAGCCGCCGAGCAGTGAATAAACAAGAAGGGGCGGCGCAAGCCCGAAACAAATCGCGTCCGAAAGCGAGTCGTATATTACGCCGAAGCGGTTGTCCGCCACGCCAAGGGCGCGCGCTATCCTGCCGTCCAGCATGTCAAGAACCATGGAGACCGCTATGAACGCGGCGGCGCGCCACACAATGTCCGCATCGGCGGACGCACCCGCCGCCACCTGAACCGACAACCCGATTGAAAGCAGGCCGAAGCACAGAGACGCGGTGGTTATCACATTGGGCAGAAAGGAAACGACCCTGCCCGGATTTATGCGCGCCCGCCTCATTGCCCCTCTCCGGACAGACGCGCCACCACCGTCCGCCGTCCGGTTAAAACATCCCCCCGCCTGACCTCCACCTTGTATTGCGGCGGAAAAAACAGGTCTATTCTTGAGCCGAACTTTATGATGCCGAACCTCTCCCCCGCCTCAAGGGACATGCCCTTGCCCGCATACGAAATTATTCTCCTTGCGACAAAGCCCGCCACCTGAAACATCAGAATATCCGGCGCGCCGTCGGGATGTATTACTGTGGCAACGCGCTCATTTTCGTCTCCCGCTTTTGGGGAAAAACCCAGATGAAAACGCCCCGCCCTCCGCTCGGATGAGAGGACTGTTCCGGAAACGGGAAACCAGTTTACATGGCAGTCAAATATGGACAGAAACACGCTCACCCTTGTTACTTCGCGCCCCAGAAAAGTGTCCTCGCTCTCGGTTGATACCGCAATCACCCTGCCGTCCGAAGGCGCAAACACCGCGCCGGGCTCCGGGGAAAACTCCCTGTCGGGGTCTCTGAAAAAATACACCGAAAACCCGAACGCCGCCATGCAGAGAAACGACAGCACGCCAAGGCCGAGAAATGAAAAAAGCCAGCCCGCCGCCGCGATTGAACATAAGAGGGAAAGCCCCTCGGGCGCAATTCTCAGAAAAGGGGTTTTCATATTCCGCCGTAGTGAGCCGACCTCTTCTCAGTTCCTGGATTTGTCAACAAGTTTGTCCTTGAAGAGAGAACTCATCATCTCCCTCAGTTCCGCGCCGACCTTCTCTATGGGGTGATTCTCGCCCTCTTTGAGAAGGCGCGTGTAGTTGGGCCTGCCCGCCTCGTCTTCCTCTATCCACTCCTTTGCGAACCTGCCGGACTGAATCTCCGCAACTATCTTTTTCATCTCTTCCCTGACCCTGCCGTCCACAATTCTGGGTCCCCGTGTGATGTCGCCGTATTTCGCCGTGTCGCTCACGGAGTATCTCATGTTGGATATGCCGTCCTGATAGATGAGGTCAACAATGAGTTTGACCTCGTGGCAGCACTCAAAATACGCCATTTCCGGCGGGTATCCCGCCTCAACAAGGGTCTCAAAACCGGCGAGAATAAGAGCCGAAATGCCGCCGCAAAGAACCGCCTGCTCGCCGAAAAGATCGGTCTCGGTCTCGTCTTTGAAGGTGGTTTCAATGATTCCCGCCCTGCCGCAGCCAATCGCCCCGGCGTAGGAAAGCGCCGTCTCTTTGGCCGCTCCCGTGTGGTCCTGATGGACGGCGACAAGCCCCGGAACGCCCGCGCCGTCGGTGTATTGATTTCTGACCGTGTGCCCGGGCGCCTTGGGGGCGACCATAAACACGTCCACATCGGCGGGGGGCGCTATGCGCCCGTAGTGAATGTTGAACCCGTGGGCAAACACAAGGGAGTTTCCGGCGGACAGCCCGTCTTTGACGGCGCTCTCGTATATCGCCTTCTGGCTTGTGTCCGGGGCGAGTATCATAATGACATCCGCCCGTTTTGCCGCTTCGGAAACGGGCAAGGTTTCAAAACCCGCCTCTTCGGATTTTTTCCAGCTCGCGCTGCCCTCCCTGAGCCCGACCGACACGTCAACGCCGCTGTCTCTGAGGTTTTGCGCGTGCGCGTGCCCCTGGCTGCCGTAGCCGATAACGGCAACTTTTTTGCCCTTGATTAAGTCGGGCGATATGTCCGAATCGTAGTAAACTTTCATTTGTTTCCTCCCTTGCCGCCTGAAGTTTTTGCGCCGCGAAGCATGGCGACCACTCCGGTGCGCGCTATCTCTTTAATGCCGAAAGGTATCAAAAGTTCAAGGAAAGCGCCTATCTTCTGATTGTCTCCGGTCATCTCAAGAGAGTAGCTTTTCGTTCCCACATCAACAACTTTGGCTCTGAATATATCCGCTATGCGCAGAAGTTCGGGGCGCGCATCGCCCGAAGCCGACACTCTGACAAGAACCATCTCCCGCTCAACGCTTTCCGTTCCCGTGAGGTTGGTCACCTTGATAACGTTCACCATGTTGTTGAAACGTTTGATTATCTGCTCAACGATAAAGGCGTCTCCGGTGGTAACAAGCGTTATCCTTGAAGTGCCTTTCTCAAGCGTCTCGGCAACATTGAGGCTCGTTATGTTGAAACCCCGCGCGCTGAAAAGCCCTGCTATTCTGGACAGAACCCCGGACTCGTTGTCAACAAGCAGGGTGATTATATGCCTTTGTGTCTTTGACTCGCTCATCTGAAAACCCTCTCCGTTTCAGGCAACGTCAACGGGGTCAAATATCATCTGGTTCATCGGCTCGCCGGGGGCTATCATCGGATAGACCATCTCCTCCGGGTCAACCTTGATCTCCATCAGAACAACCCCTTTTGCCGCAAGCCCCCGTTTGAAGACGCTCTCAAGTTCCTCCGGCTTTTCCGCCCTCAGGCCGGTCGCCCCGAAGGATTCGGCCAGTTTGACGAAATCGGGAAGCACATTGAACTTTGAGCACGAGTAGTTGCCGTTAAAAAACATGGTCTGCCACTGCCTGACCATTCCGTGATGCTCATTGTTGAACACGACTATTTTCAGGTCAAGGCCGTATTCAACGGCAACCGCGAGTTCCTGCATGTTCATCTGGAAACTGCCGTCTCCCGCGACGCTTATGACAAGGTCATCCGGGCGGGCGAACTTCGCCCCCATCGCTGCGGGAAAACCGAACCCCATTGTGCCGAGGCCGCCCGAAGTTATGTGGCTGCGCGGCTTGTTGAACTTGTAAAACTGCGCGACCCACATCTGGTGCTGCCCCACATCGCTGACGATAACGGCGTCTCCGCCGGTCAGTCTGTAGAGCATGTCTATCGCGTAAGTGGTCTGTATTTTGTTGGCGTCCTCTCTGTATTTGAGCGGATGCTCTCTGTCCCACTTGTTTATCTGCTCTCTCCACTCGTCCCTGCCGGAAAGGTCAATCTCCGCGGACAGAGACTCCCCTATCTGCTCAAGAACCTCCTTTGCGTCTCCCACAATGGGGCAGTCCACATGGATGTTTTTGTCTATGGTTGAGGGGTCAATGTCTATGTGGATTATGTTTGCGTTCGGGGCAAAGTTGTCAAAGTTGCCCCCGGTCGCCCGGTCGTCAAATCTCGCCCCTATGGATATGACAAGGTCGGACTCGTGAACGGCAAGGTTTGCCGCGTAAGAGCCGTGCATTCCTATCATGTTGACAAACAGCGGGTCGCTTGCGGGAAATCCGCCGAGCCCCATAAGGGTTGAGGTAACGGGTATGCGAAGCCGGTGAGCAAACCGTTTGAGGTGTTCGGTCGCATTTGAGAGTATGACGCCGCCGCCGGAAAATATGACCGGCTTTTTCGCCTTCTCAATCAGCGAAACCGCCCTTTTTATCTGGGACGGGTTGCCTCTCATCTTGGGCTTGTAGCCCCTGATGCTGACATCATCGGGAATTATAAGTTCGCCCTCTCCGATGAGCACGTCCTTGGGCATGTCAACCAGAACCGGGCTGGGCCTTCCCGTTGACGCTATATGAAACGCCTCTTTCATTGCGGCGGGGAGGTCTTCGGTTTTGCGGACAAGGGAATTGTGCTTTGTGCACGGCCTTGTGATACCGATGTGGTCGGCCTCCTGAAAGGCGTCGCTGCCAAGATACTGCGTGGGGACCTGTCCGGTGAATATGACAACCGGGGCGGAATCCATCTGCGCGGTCGCTATGCCGGTAACGGTGTTTGTCGCCGCCGGCCCCGATGTGCAAAGCACAACGCCGGGCTTGCCGGAAGCGCGCGCGTAGCCGTCCGCCATGTGGGTCGCCCCCTGTTCATGGCGTGCCATAACGTGCAGCAGTTTCCCCTGCTTTTCGTAGTCGGTCATAACATCGTAAACCTTGAGGACATATCCCCCCGGCAGACCGAAAACAACATCAACGCCCTCGTGAATGAGGGTTTCAAAAAACATCTGCGCCCCGAGCATTTTTGCCATCGGAACACCTCCCGAACACTCGGCTCCGAAACAGCCGCGATGCTTTCGCCGCGCTCCGGCAGAACCGAAATTTGCCTCCCGTTTGCTACGGAAGGCAACGGGATTTTAATGGGAAGGGCGGGATTGTCAAGAGGCGACCGACACGGACAGGCACGGACTTGCACGGGCGCAAAGAGGAATGCGGGCCGCGCCCGTCAAACCTTCAACGCCACAAAAACAAGCGCGACCACAAACGCCGCCATTGCCGCCACATACGCCCTCGCAAGGCCGGTCTGAAACAGGCTGAAAACACCCGCGAGCCGCTTTGCCAGCCACGCCGCGCCGTTTACCGCGCCGTCAACCACGGATATGTCAAACGCGGCGAAATCCCTTGAAAATTGCTTGAACGGCTCAACAAAAACCGAATTGTAAAACTCATCCAGCCGGAAACCGGAGCGCGAAAAACCCTTCGCCCCCATAACGGAGGGAATTCTTTCCGCCCTTTCGCGAATGCCCCGCCCCCGCGTGTAAACAACAAGCGCGGAGGCGACACCCGCAAACGCAACGACCGTGGAAACCACCGCGAGCGCGTAGTGACTCAGCCCGCCCTGATGGTATGGGGCGGCCCCCGTTACCGGCTCAAGGAAACGGGCGAGAAACTCCTCTCCGACCGGAAGCGCGCCGGAGAGAAAATGAGGAACGGAAAGCAAGCCGCCGAAAACCGAAAGCAGCGCGAGGCACACAAGCGGGACGGTCATCACGGGCGGAGACTCGTGCGCCCCTGCGGTATCCGCGCCCGGCCTGCCCTCAAACACCCGCACATACACGCGCGTCATGTAAAACGCCGTCATCATGGCGGCGAGAACGCCCGCGCCCCAGTGAATAGTGAACCCGCCGTCATAGACCGCCGCGAGGATGGAGTCTTTGCTGAAAAATCCGGCAAAGAAGGGAACTCCCGAAATTGCGAGCGTCCCCGCGAGAAAAGTCCACGCGGTTACGGGCATCGCCCGCCGGAGGCCGCCCATGCGCCCCATATCCTGAACACCGCCGAGGGAGTGAATGACGCTTCCCGCGCCGAGAAACAAAAGCGCCTTGAAAAAGGCGTGCGTTACCAGATGGAACACCGCAACCGCTCCCGCCCCCGCCCCCGCCGCCATGAACATAAATCCCAACTGGCTGACGGTTGAGTAGGCGAGCGCCTTTTTGATGTCGGTCTGAGAAAGCGCCGCGCACGCCGCGCCGAGAGCGGTGAAAACCGCAACCGTAAGCACAACATATTGAGCAACCGGCGCGGCGGAAAAAAGAGCCGAGCAGCGCGCCACCATATATATGCCCGCCGTTACCATTGTGGCCGCGTGTATCAGGGCGCTGACCGGCGTGGGGCCCGCCATGGCGTCGGGAAGCCACACATGAAGGGGAAACTGGGCGGACTTGCCCGCCGCTCCGAAAAACAGAAGCAGGCAGGCGGCGGTCAAAACTCCCTCCCTCGCGCCCGGAGCCGCCGCAAACACATCGGAAAACTCAAGCGAGCCGAACATTGTGAATATGAGAAACATCCCCAGAAGAAAACCGAAATCCCCCACCCTGTTGACGATGAACGCCTTTCTTCCCGCGCGCGCCTTTTCCTCATCGTTAAACCAGAACCCGATGAGCAGGTATGACACAAAACCGACACCCTCCCACCCGGCGAACATAACGACAAACCCCGAACCCAGCACGAGCGTCAGCATGAAAAACACAAACAGGCCGAGGAGCGCAAAGTAGCGCGGGGTTGCGCGGTCGCCCTTCATATATCCGGCGGAATACACGTGAATGAGAAATCCCACAAACGTGATGACAAGCGCCATCACGGCGGAAAGGCGGTCAAGAACGAAACTGAAGGCGATTGAAAGAGAGCCGGAGGAAAACCACTCAAACAGAGTGAGCGTAAGAGCCTCGCCCCGGTAAACGCCGTGCGCGGCAACCGCGGCGCAAACTGCGGCGGCAAGAACGGAGAGCGAAGCGATAATTGCGGACGCCCTCTCTTCAAATTCGGGCGATGTGCGGGCGGCGCGGCGAAGCAGGCCGGTTGAGATCAGCAGCCCGTTTATCAGCGCGCCCGTGAGCGGGGCGAGAAGGAGCGCGTAAAGCATTTAACCGCGAAGACTCCTTACAAGGTCTATGTTGAGGCTTTTAAGCGCCGAGTTGATGACGACCACAAAGGCGAGGCCGAGCGCGACTTCCGCCGCCGCAACGGTTATTGAAACCAGAACAAGAATGCCGCCCGCGCCGTCTTCAAGAATCCGGGAGAAGGTTATGAGGCAGAGGTTTGCGGCGTTAAGCATAATTTCAACGGACATCAGCACGACAAGGATGTTTTTTCTCGTGAAAACGCCGTAAGCCCCTATCGCAAACAGCGCGAAGCCGAGCCCTATGTATCCTTCCGGGCTCAACCGCCGCGCCCTCTTGATATGGCGACCGTGCCGATTATGGCGGCGACTATAAGGATTGAAGTTACCTCAAACGCGAGCACGTATTCGGTAAGAAGCAGCCGCGCCACTCCCGCCGCCCCGCCGTCAAGGCCGCTTCCGGTCACGGGCGGAGCCGCAAACGGGGCGAGTTTCCATCCGAAGTATCCCGCCGCCGCCGCGATGGGAACAAGAAAGGTAAGTTTTTTCGCCGCATGGGAGGGGCCGAAGTCCAGCCCGCTTTTCTTTACATTCAGAAAGACAACGGTGAACAGGAACAAGACCACTATGGCCCCGGCGTAAACCAGAACCTGCACTATGGCCATAAAATGGGAGTCAAGAATGGCGAAAAGAACCGCCGAGGAAACGAGCGTAAGCACAAGGAAAACGGCGGCCAGCGCCGTGTTGGGAATCAGCACAACGGCGGCGGCCCCGACAAGCGCGAGGGTGGAGAATATGTAGAAGAAAACCGACTCGGCGGGCATTGGGAGAACTTTACAGGGAAAAGGGGGTAAGGCAAGGATAAGGGATTCTATTGTTGCCGCAGAAACTCCTCAATAGTAAGCCGTGAGGAGCGAATCAGGCTTCTCAGCGTTCCTTTGGCTATCTCTTTGTGATTGGGCACGGACAGCGTGGCCACTTCTCCTTCTTTTGTCATTATGATGTGGCTACCTCTTTTGCGCACCACACTCCAGCCAAAACTTTCAAAAATCCGCACCACATCTTTGCCGCTCAAAGACGGCAATACGGACATTAAATTGCGACCTCTACCTGTTCCGTTTCAACGGTAGGAGAAAGTCCTTTTTCCGCACGCACTTCAAGGCAAAGCGCAATTGCTTCTTTGACATTCTCAAGCGCCTCGCCTCTGGTTTTCCCCTGACTGACGCAACCGGGTATTGACGGACACTCAACAACCCATATTCCGTCTTCATCCCGTCCGATTGTTACATTGAATTTCATTACAACTCCCTTGCCGCTGTTAAAAATTTTACAGAAAGGCGAAAGCAAGGGCAAGCGCGAAAAAGATGTGAAAGAAAACAGCTGGCGGGGGAGACGGCTACAAGTCAGGGGGCGGGGGTTCTCCTCCGTCATTCCGTGCTTGACACGGAATCCAGAGGGGATGGGGGCGGTTAGTGTCTCGCGCCTCGTTTCTTGCGGAGTTTTTGGGCAGCCCATAGGTCTCGGTAGTCATGATATTTATGCCACCGTTGCCAGTGGGCTTGTTCGTGTTCCCATGGTGTAAGGTAAACCAGATTGTCAGGCGTATCACTGCCACCTTCATAAACAGGAACAATATGATGACGATGATAACCCGGGCGAGGGGGCATAAATTTGTCAATGGCACTCCAATTAGCGCGGGGGCGGGAAAGAACGCCCACACCCACCACTATCAGAATGATTAAGCCTATCAATAATGCACCTATTACTGATGATGCTTCTGTATCTTTGACCTCGCCCGATGCACTACTCTCCGATGTAGGAGAAGAAAGAAATTGTGAGGACCCTATCCCCGCACAACCTCCCGCAAGGGCGATCACTATTACAAAAATGGCAATAACCTTCAACATCAATTTTCAGGCGGAAACGGCAAATCAGGGAGGTTTTTGAGTATCACGTCAACATCAGAAACGCCTGAAAGGTGGCACTCAACCGCCTCTTTCAAACTTTCAAGGGCATCTTCAACGGTGTCTCCGTAACTGGCGACATCAACATCAAGACACTGGGAGACAAAAACATCTCCCTCCTGCCAGACTACTGCGTCAAACTTAATCTGTTCCATAAATTGCTACCCCCTCCGCTTTTATCCGTTAACGCCAATCAACGCCCCCACTATACCGCCGACAATGGCTCCGGGCGGACCCGCTATTGACGCGCCCAAAGCGGCTCCGCCTATCATTCCAACCGCAACCGAGGTTTCACCGCCCTTTTTTGCGCGCGCCAGATGAAAACCGCAATCATGGCAAACATAACCGGACGCATCCGCGCCCTGCGGAATCTCATTCGGCTTTCCGCACTCGCAACACCTGTATGTCTCCAGTTCTTTTCTAATCGCGCTCGCCATGATGAAAAACTCTACAAAAAACGGGCGGTAAAGCAAGACAGAAACGCCCCCTCAAACCCCAACCCTCGCACACCATCTACTCACCGGGCACACATCACACAAAGGCCGGACGGGTCTGCAAATCGTCTGACCAAACGCCACCATCAGCCCGT
>JAPOUR010000017.1 GCA_026708565.1 Candidatus Dadabacteria bacterium | reverse complement strand
TTGAATCCCTCCCGTGGCTTCAATCAATAGGGGTTATTTTGCCAAGTAACCCCCTTTCTTGTCAAGAAAAAATGCCCGAAAATTCCGCATTGCGGGCGGGTGTCTTTATCGTTTGTATCCGGTGTCCGGTTGAAAATCAGACCCGCGCGCAGATGGAAAGCCAGTTTCTGGTAACAAACATTGAACCGTCTTCATTGCGCCCTCCGTGCTCCGCTATGGCGGGCGCAACCGCGTCTCTCATGGCAACGGACGCCTCTTCAACCGGGTAGCCGCCAAGCGCGCCCGCCGCATATTGCTGGAAGGAACTTATGTATTCCCACGCCTCGGCGCTCAGGTTTGCGGCGTATTCCTGCGCCTCCACCAGTTTGAAGCCCGCAAGCGACACAAGTTCCTCATAGTATTCCCTCGGATGAAAATTTGCCGCCTCGGCGCGAACATGCGCTTTTTCCCTTGTGATGCCGCGCTCGCGGAGGCTCTGGACGGCCTTTTTCACCTGCGTTCTGTAAAAGGAAAGGGTCTCCTGAGGACGCGAGCCCTCGTAAAACGCCGTGTTGAAAAACAGCCAGCCGCCGTCCTTCATCCCCTTTCTGATGTTCTCAAGGCTTTCCCTCTGCTCCAGTTCGGAGAGATAGTGTATGCCGTTTCCCCAGATCACAATGTCTATGGACTTTTCCTCTATCTCGGCGTCCTGAACCTTCGCCTTGATAAAACTCATGTTGGCAACCGAGCCGCTCAGTTTTTCCGCCGCCCTTTTGAGCGCCTCGGATGACTGGTCAAGGCACACCACTTCGGAGTATTTGAACTGCTCCGGCAGTTTTGAGACGAACAGCCGCACCATTGTTCCCACTCCGGTGGCGATGTCCATGATTTTGTCCACCCGCTCCGTGCCGCGGTCCACCATTGTGTCAACCCATTGCGCGATTATCTCGCCGTTGACCTCTTTGTATTCACTGGTTTCCGCAAACGGTTCGTATACGTAAGTTTCTTTTTCGCTCATTTGTCCTCCCGCGCCCGCAGGCGCAACGGGCAACTATACACAAACCCGCAACAAATACTAACACCCGCCTACTGAAGATTTGCCGCTTCGGGCTTGTAGCCGGTAACAATGATGGGCGAGGCGTGGTGGATGAGCATCCCCCATTTGCCGCCCTGCTTTTTGAAGATGTTTGTGGACTGCGAGATGTTGAAAGTCTGCGGCTCGCGCTTGATATAAAACATTTCCTGTATGCATGTGAGCCAGGCCATGTCGCCGCTGATCTCAAGGGATATGTCGGACAGTTTGATGTGAACCTGATCTTCGGGGTTGAAGATGCTTTCCCAGCTTTGCATGATGGTTTCCCATTTGCGCATAATAGCCCAGCCCGGATGGACGCAGCCCGCCTTGTCTCCCGTGAGCCAGACGCGCTTCATTGCGTCAAGGTCTCTCTTGCCGAGCGCCTCGTAGAACTCTCTGTTTGATTTGAGGATGTCTTCCCTTTCGCTCATGCCTTAACCTTAACCGGAAGAGCCAAGCAGTTTTCCAATAATCTCCGTTATGTCGCCCCGGAGGAGTTTTGATATGTCGTTGTATGTGGCTAACAGCATAAGCGTTATAAGAAGGGTGAGCCCCGCTTTTGTCGCCCGCTCAATTGCGGAGCGCGGCAGGGGTTTTCCCCTCAGCCCCTCAATGGTGAGCCAGACCACGTGTCCGCCGTCAAGCACGGGGATGGGAAGCAGGTTTATGACCGCCAGATTTACGCTTATTACGGATGCAAACATAAGAAGGGAGGCGATGCCCTCGGCGGCCGCCCCGCCGGACATCTTTGCTATCAGCACCGGTCCCGCAAGAGACTGCCCCGCCTGCCCCAGAGACAGGCCCCCGCTCAGCAGGGAGGCCAGCAGGCCGAACAACGCCGCAATCACGGCAACGGTCATTTCCGCCGCGCGCGTAACTCCCCTTGTTGCGGACTCAAAAACGCCGAACTTTTTGAGCACCGTCCCGCCGGTGTCCATTGTGATTCCAAGCAGCGCGCCGCCCTCCGGAGCGGGAACGGGAACCGCGCGCGTTTGCACCCTTGAGCCGCCGCGAAGCAGGGAAACCTCTATCTCTCTGCCCCCGTTTTCACGGATTACCCGCGCCATATCCTCCCACAGTTTCACCTTGCGCCCCGCCACCGAGACCACCCTGTCTCCCGGCTTTATGCCCGCCGCCTCTGCGGGAGACCCCGGCGCAACCTTCCCCACGATCGTTTCGCGCCTAAGAGCCAGAATTTCCGGGGCAAGTTCCGCCCGCCCGCCCCGGACGGTGTCGCGGCGGCCGTTTTTTCTCAACACCTCCGCCTCCGCGGTTGCGTTTCCGAGAGCGGCGGAAACCTCGTTCCAGGTGGCCGTCTTTTTCCCGTTGACCGACAGAATTCTGTCTCCGGCGCGAATCTCTCCCGCCGTTCTGACCGCCACCGGCTCGGCCTCCGTGTAGGCGGGCGCGTTAACCCCGGACAGAAACGCCAGAGGCAGAAGAACAAACGGCAGGACAAAGTTCATAAGGGGGCCTGCGGTTACGATTGCCATTCTGCGGGCCACACTCTTTTTTGAAAATGAGCGCGGATAGTCGCTCTCGGCGCACACCCGCAAGCCCGCCGCCCCGTCCGCCCGGACGGACAGTTCCTCGCCGTTTCTCTCTATGCCGACCTCCGTTCCCGTTTTAACGGACGGGGCGACATCCGCCCAGGGCGTTTCCGGTTTTAATCGGTTGCCACCGACCGACACTATTCTGTCTCCGCTTTTGAACGGGCTTTTGCCGTCCGCGCTCTCAACGATTAACGCGCCGGTGTCCTCCCCGGCCATCTTCACATAACCGCCCAGCGGAAGAAGGCGCACGCTGTAGCGGGTTTCTCCGCGCACAAAACTCAGCAGCGCGGGGCCGAAGCCCAGAGCGAACGCCTCCACCCTGACCCCGCACCACCGCGCGACCAGAAAATGACCGAGTTCATGGATGAATACCAGAAGCCCTATGGTGAAAAGAAACGCCGCCGCCGTGCTCATTGTTGCAGTTCCGAGGCGACCGACCGCGCTTGTTCCGCGGCGCGCCGCGCCGCTTCCTCCACAACCTCCAGCCCGTCCGCCGGGCGCGGTTTGTGGGCGCGTGTTACCGCGGCGGCCACCTCAACTATGTCGGTGAATTTTATACGGTTTTCAAGAAAAAGCCGCACCGCCTCCTCATTGGCGGCGCTCATGGCGGCGGGCGCGGTTCCGCCCGCCCTCAGGGCTTCAAACCCCAGCGCGAGCGCGGCGGTTTTGCCGGTGTCCGCCTCCTCAAAAGACAGGCCGCCCATGCGCTCCGGCGTAACGGCGGGAGAGCCGAGAGGCAAACGTTCGGGAAAGGAAAGGGCGTAGGCGATGGGCACGCGCATATCCGGCTCGCTCATCTGGCATACGGAAGAGCCGTCTTCAAACTCCACGATTGAGTGAACCACGCTTTGCGGATGTATCCAGACCGAGATTTTTTCGGGCGGGACGTCAAACAGCCACCGCGCCTCTATTATTTCAAACGCCTTGTTCATCATGGTTGCGCTGTCCACGGTTATTTTATCTCCCATTTCCCATGTGGGGTGGCGCAACGCGTCTTGCGGCGTAACGCCGCGCAACCGCTCTTCGCTGAAATTCCGGAACGGCCCGCCCGAAGCTGTGATGACGATTCGCCGCGCCGCCCCTCCCGCCCGCAGGGACTGAAACACCGCGCTGTGCTCGCTGTCAACCGGCGCTATCTCCGCTCCGCTCCGCTTGGCCTCGTCCATTATGAGCCCGCCCGCCGCCACGACCGCCTCCTTGTTTGCAAGCGCGACCCTCTTGCCCGCCCTCACCGCGGCAAGGGTGGGGGCGAGCCCCGCGCCGCCGACTATCGCGCAAAGCGCCGTGTCCGATTCATCGCGGGCGATTTCAAGCAGCCCCTCCCTCCCGGACAGAACGCGCGTTTTCCCGCCTGCGGCGGCCTCCACCTCGCGCGCCTGCTCCTCTGTTCCCACGCACACGGCGGAGGGGGAGAATTTTTTCATCTGCTCCGTGAGCAGTTTGGTGTTTGAACCGGCGGACAGGGAGGTTACTTTGAACCGGTCGGGAAACCTTTCTATTACTTCAAGCGCCTGCCTCCCGACAGACCCGGTTGAGCCGAGTATGGAGACCGCCTTCAACGCGCCCCTCCCCGCCGGGGCTTTGTGAGGCCGAATCTCCTTTCGCGCCGCATGAAGGTTTCCACCGCCTTTACGAAGTGGCGTTTTCTGAAATCAGGCCAGAGCGTTTTTGTAACGTAGATTTCCGTGTAGGCGGACTGCCAGAGGAAGAAATTTGAAAGCCGCATCTCCCCGCCCGTCCTGATGAGCAGGTCGGGTTCGGGCAGCCCGGCGGTGTGAAGCCGCCTTTCCACCGTCTTTTCCGTAATCCTCTCCGGGCGTATGCCCTCCGCCGCTATTTTCCGTACGGCGTCCACTATCTCTTCCCTCGCTCCGTAACTGAGGGCGAGGGTGAGGGTGGATTTTTTCCCCTTCCGGGTTTTTTTGACCGCTTTTTCAAGGGCGTTCCGCGTGTTGCGGGGAAGGCGGTCAAGCCGCCCTATGGGGTTGAGCCGCACGCCGTTTTTGACCAGATTTTCCGTTTCACGCTCAAGATACTCGCCCAGCAAATCCATAAGCCCCGCCACTTCGCCTTCGGGCCTGCCCCAGTTCTGTATGGAAAACGCATAAAGGCTCAAGTGCCGGACGCCCATCTCTCTCGCCGCCTTTACGGTTGCCGCCACGGACTTCATTCCCGCGATGTGGCCGACCACCCTTTTCATTCCCCTTTCGCGCGCCCACCTTCCGTTGCCGTCCATTATCACGGCGACATGGCGCGGTATCGCGCCGTTTTTCATGTTTCCCCTTCAATAAAGGGGCGCACTATGGAAACCGCCACCCATGCCACGCCCACAAGGCACATAAGAACCACCAGCGCGAGGGGGTAGAGAAGGGCGGTTGCGCAGTAAGCGCCCAGCCGCACCGCCGGGCTCGCGCCCGACAGCATGTCCGGTATTGTGTTTGAAAGGACGTTTAGATAGTTTAGGGTTACTTCTCTGATGAGGTCCGCCATTTGCCTGTAATCTATATGCTCCCGGCTTTTGACACAAACCGCCCCTCTCCGGAGGCGGCATGGGACTGATAAGAAATGTCCGCGACAAGTCCGACCCGTGGGGGGCGCGGCTTGAGAAGCAGAGAAAAACCCGCCACCCGGACGCAAAAAGCGGGCCTGAGAATGAGGGCGAAATTCTCCGCAGACGGCGGATGTTCGGAAAGGTGTTTTCACCAAAACCCTTAAAATAAAATTATTTTCGTTGACATAATCGCCGTTTGCCTTTACGATTGGGCGATTATGACTGGTTCACCATACGGGTTTGAAGGAGAGAACCGCTGATGCCGGGGATAACGGTCGGTTCAAGCGAGACCATAGACAGCGCTCTCAAACGTTTCAAGAAACAGGTTGAGAGGGCGGGCGTTGTTTCCGAAGTTCGCAAGAGAGAGTTCTACGAAAAACCCAGCCAGAAGCGGAAGAGAAAGGTTCTGGCGGCCATTAAGCGCATGAGGAAGTCAAGGCGATGAGTCGCTTTCAGTTGTTTCTGAGGTATTGCGTCTGCGGCGGGGCAAACTCCCGCGCTTGTGGTGAATTATGGCAACGGTCTCCGCACAGGAACTGAAAAGCAGGGTCAGCATAGCCGAGATTATTAACGGCTATGTGGCTTTGAAAAAAGCGGGCGCGTCCTACAAGGGTCTCTGCCCGTTCCATGATGACAAAAACCCGTCTCTTCACGTTGATGATGACAAGGGGATGTTTTACTGCTTCAGTTGCAAGGCGGGCGGCGATGTGTTCGCGTTTTTACAACGCATAAACGGCGGCACTTTTCCGGAGGCGCTCCGCGAGGTCGCGGAAAAGGCGGGGGTTTCGGTGGAGGCGTTTTCCTCTTCGGAGAACAAGGGCGCGGAAGAGATTTTGAACATGAACAGAGCGGTGTGCGGATTTTTCAGGCGGTCGCTCTCCTCCGGTTCGGCGGAGAGCGGCGCGGCTTCCTCCTACCTGCGCGGCAGGGGTGTAACGCCGGAAATGGAAGAGAATTTTTCCGTAGGATACGCGCCGTCCGCGCCGTCCGCCCTGCCGGACTTTATCGGAAAGCAGGGGTTCTCAATGAAACGCGCCGCAGAGGCGGGCCTTGTCGCCTCCAATGAGAGGGGCTATTACGGAAAGTTTCGCGGACGGCTGATGTTTCCCATATTCAGCCCGGACGGGAAAGTAATCGGTTTCGGGGGGCGGATATTGAATCCGGAGGCGAGCCCCGCGAAGTATCTCAACTCCGCCGAGTCCGCCGTTTATAAAAAAAGGCGTTCGCTCTACGGGCTTCACAAAACCCGGCAGGAGATAAGAAAGAGCGGCGTGTGCGTGCTTGTTGAGGGATATATGGACCTTCTGTCCGTGTATGAGGCGGGTGTAAAGAACACAGCCGCCTCGCTTGGAACTTCCCTCACAAGGGAGCAGGTCGGCGTTATCAGGAGATACGCGGACGATGTTGTCATCCTTTACGACGGCGACAGGGCGGGGATAGACGCGTCTTTTACGGCGGGAGAGGTTTTTATGTCGCACGGGATTGTTCCGCGCATAGCGCGTGTTCCCGGCGGGCTTGACCCCGACCGGTTTGCCCGTGAAAAGGGCTCCGCCGCGCTGAAGGCTCTTATAGAAGCCGCGCCTCCGCTTACCGGGGTTTTGATGGATGACATTTCCGCCGCTTTAAGCAAAAAGAAAATATCACAGGCCGCCGCCGCGCGAAGGCTTATGGCGGTTGTTCCCGCGCTCGGCAACTCGCCGGAAACGGGCCCTTATGTGACGGAGGTTTCCCGGAGATTCGGATTCAGGGAGAACGACCTGTATTCAACCGTTAAGTCAATGACCGCCCGCTCAAGGCCGTCCGTAACTGCCGCCTCAAAAGAGGAAAGCCCCGTTCAGAAAGTCAGCGCCGCCGAGATGATGCTGCTCAGAATATCTCTGAAGTTTCCCCGGACGGCGGAGTTTCTTTCCGGGGAAGAGGTGTCAAAACTCATACCGGACGGCGAAGTGAAGACTGTTATTTCGTCCATGAGCGCGTCTGGCGTTGCGGCGTCTCCCGGCGCGGGCGGCGCGTTGCTTTCTCATGCCCACTTCACGCTTGACGAGATAGATTATATGGACGAGAGCAATGTGCGCGCCGAGATAGAGAAGTGTCTTGTGAGGCTGAAACTGGACGCCATAGGGCGTGAACTTGAAACCATTAGGGAAGAGTTGAGGGTATCTGAGTCCGGCGGAGGCGCGGACGGCACAGACCTTATGCAACGTTACAAAGAACTGCTTGATGAAAAGCAGAGAATAAATTCGGAGGAGTTGCAGTAGCCACAAAAACGAAAATTGCGGGCGCGCGGTGGGACGAAAGCCACCTCTACGACGCCGAGGCGGCGGAGGGGTCTCCCGCCCTTGTGCTCAACGGCTCTTTTGAAAAAGACCCGATGCGCACCTATCTTCAGGACATCGCGACCCACCCGCTGCTCACAAAAGAACAGGAGATAGAGGTGGCAAAGGCCCTTGAAGTCTCAAAGGAAAAGGTTGCCGCGGCTGTTCTCGGTTCGGATTTTATTGTCCGCGAGTTCTGCAGGGCAGGGAAAGATGATGGCCCGGATGACGGCAAGACCCCTTCAAACAACCGCTACTATGCGATGCTACAGGTTTTTCTTGAGTGCGTGGAACGTTTGACGGAAATTCGCGGTCAGATTAAGAAAATCAAAGAGTCCGGCGGAACTTTGCGCGAGATTTCGCGCAAAAAGTCGCGCGTCAAAAAGAAAGCGATTGACACCCTGAAAAAAATGAACCGCCAGCACAACCCGCTGTTCAAGCAGTGCATGGAATCCGCCCTTGAGTCCACGGACGCGCTCGCGCGCGACTTTGAGAAAACCTCCTCCGCCCTCCGTACCCTGCGTTCGGTCAAGCAGAAGGACGAACTGAAAAAGCATTTGACAAAACTCCGCAGACTGTGCTCCCCGCAGAAAGAGGACGAAATTGCGGGATGCCTCTCCGACTTGCGCTCATCGTGCGATGAGGTTGCCCTCAACAGAAAGAAACTGGTTGAAGCCAACCTGCGCCTTGTGGTGAGCATAGCGCGCAAATACAAAAACCGCGGCCTGCCCATACTTGACCTGATTCAGGAGGGCAACATAGGGCTCAGGCACTCGGTTGACATGTTTGAATACCGCAGAGGCAACAAATTCTCCACACACGCGAGTTGGTGGATAATGCAGGCCATAACCCGCGCGATTGCCGAGCAGTCAAGGGTGATCAAACTGCCGGTTCACATGGTTGAGAATGTGAGCAAGATATACAAAACCAGACAGTCTTTATTCCAGAAGATGAGCAAGAAACCGTCAATGGAGGAACTTGCCGCGCAACTTGAGCAGACGCCGAAAGATGTTTCAAGGACTCTCAGATTTGCGGAAGGCACGCTTTCACTTGATGCTCCCCTCGGCAACGAGGAAGGCACGGTGCTTGACTTTGTTGAAGACAAGGGGCGCGGCGTGCTGTCATCGGAGATAGTGGAGGAGAATGAGCTGACCACGCTTGTGCGCAACGCTCTGAAGGTTCTCAAGCCCAAAGAGCAGAAGGTTATCAAAATGCGTTTCGGTATCGGGGAAAAGAAGGAATACACGCTTGAGGAAATCGGAAAGCATCTGGGGATTACAAAGGAAAGAGTCCGGCAGATAGAAGTCAAGTCTCTGACCAAACTCAAGAAAAACAGCAGAAAATCCCAAATTCGCCTTTATGCGGATTGACAGACCCCGCTTGTATGCTAAAATGCCTCCCGAATCTGGGTGGCTATGCCAGAGGGGAAACACCCGGCTCCATTCCGAACCCGGAAGTTAAGTCCTCGTGGGCCGATGATACTGCTCCCTTCGGGAGTGGGAAAGTAGGTTGCCGCCTTGGTTCTTTCAAAAATTAAGTTGATGGCCCCCGTTTTCAAGGTTTCCGTTTTTGTTTCCGGCGGGGGCAGCAACTTTCAGGCAATTATGGACGCCGCAATTGAAGGTGTCCGCATTGTTTCCGTCATTTGCGACAGACCCGGCGCCCGCGCCATTGACAGGGCGAAAGCGGCCGGAGTTCCCGTTGAAACGGTTGACCGCTCGCTGTATGAATCGCGCGGTGATTTTGAGGCCGAAATTCTGGCGCGGCTCGCCCCCCGCGACCCAGACCTGATAGTCCTTGCGGGGTTTATGAGGGTTCTTTCGCCGGAATTTGTGAAAAGATTTGAGGGCAGGATAGTCAACATTCATCCGTCCCTGCTGCCCGATTTCCGTGGAATGAACGCCGTCCGGCAAGCCCTTGCCGCCGGGGTTGCCGAGGCCGGTTGCACAATTCACTTCGTGGACGAGGGGCTGGACACGGGGCCCGTTATCACCGCCGCCCGCGTTGCCGTGGAGCCGGGGGACACGGAGCAGACTCTGTCGGAAAAGATTCACGAACTGGAGCACAGAATATACCCCGAAGTGATAGGGAAACTGGCGCGGGGGGAGATACGGCTTGAAGGCGGGAAGGTTAAGGTCAGCTGACCGTCATCGTCCGCCCGACCGCTTCCGCCACGAGGGCGGCTCTTTTTATCAGGTCTTCAAACTTTTTCGGTTTCAGAGACTGTCCGCCGTCGCTGAAAGCCTTTTCCGGCTCATTGTGAACTTCCACTATAAGCCCGTCCGCCCCGGCGGCCACCGCCGCCAGCGCCATGGGCGTTACATAATTCCAGTAGCCCGTTCCGTGGCTGGGGTCGGCTATGACCGGCAGGTGGGTCTTCTCCTTGAGAACGGGTATTGCGTTAAGGTCAAACGTGTTTCTGGTGGCGGTTTCAAAAGTCCGGATTCCGCGCTCGCACAGTATCACCCGGCTGTTGCCTTCGGACAGTATGTATTCGGCGCACATGAGGAACTCGTTGATGGTGGTTGAGAGCCCCCGCTTGAGCAGCACCGGTTTGTTTGACTTGCCCAGCGCCTTGAGAAGCGAGTAGTTTTGCGAGTTTCTCGCCCCCACCTGCAGCAGGTCGGCATACTCGTCAAGCTTTTCCAGATCGCCGATGTCCATAATCTCCGTTACCAGAAGAAGCCCCGTTTCCTTTTTTGCCTCAAGCATGAGGTCAAGCCCCTCTTTGCCGAGGCCCTGAAACGAATAGGGCGATGTGCGCGGCTTATACGCGCCGCCGCGCAGCATGGTCGCGCCGGATTTTTTGACGGCGCGCGCTATTGTCATTATCTGGTCTCTGCTTTCAACGGAGCACGGGCCCGCCATGACGGCTATTTCCCGTCCGCCGACAACGGTGTCTCCAATACGCACCTGGGAGGTTTTGTCCTCCACCTCTCTGCTTGCCAGTTTGTAGGGCTGGAGGATGGGAACGACTTTTTCAACCCCGCTCAACTGGGCAAGGCTTTCCAGAGGAGCGGTATTGTCCCGGTCATCGCCGACAACGCCGATAACAGTGCGAAGCACGCCTTCTATGGGATGGGCTTTGTAGCCGAGGTCGTTTATGGCGGACATTACCCTCTCAATGTCTTTCGGCTCCGCCGTGCTTTTCATTACCACTATCATTTTAAGATTTTCACCCCCGTCCGGTTTGGGGCAGATACTATACCACAACCCGCGCGCGGCGGCGCGTTTCTTGACTTGCCGCCCGGCGGACTTACAATTAACCCGTTGGAGGCTTTGTGAGCGGATGCCGTCTCTTAAAAATGGAAAAAGTTCCGGGCCGGTGGTCGGTAAAGACCGCCCGTGGATAATGCGCACCTACGCCGGTCACTCAACGGCGAAGGCGTCCAACGAACTTTACAGAAAGAACCTTGAAAAAGGGCAGACCGGCCTCAGCGTGGCTTTTGACCTGCCCACTCAGACGGGATACGACAGCGACAGCCCCCTTGCCGAAGGCGAAGTGGGCAAAGTGGGCGTCCCCGTTTGCCACATTGAGGACATGGAGGCGCTTTTTGAGGGCATTCCGCTTGACCGGATGAACACGTCTATGACTATTAACGCCACTGCGGCGTGGCTGCTTGCGCTTTATATTGCCGTCGCCGAAAAGCGCGGCATCGCCCCCGCCTCGCTTGCGGGGACGACCCAGAACGACATAATCAAGGAATACCTGTCCCGCGGGACATACATCTTTCCCCCCGCGGACTCCATGCGGCTCATCTCCGACATGGTGGCACACTGCTATGCGGAAGCGCCGAAGTGGAATCCGATAAATATATGCAGTTACCACCTTCAGGAAGCGGGAGCCACTCCGGTTCAGGAGATTGCCTACACAATGGCGAACGCCACCGCCGTTCTTGACGCCGTGAAGGCGAGCGGGGTCGTTTCCGAAGCCGATTTCCCCGGCGTGGTGGGGAGAATATCGTTTTTTGTGAACGCGGGCATACGGTTTGTTGAAGAGATGTGCAAGATGCGCGCAATGGCCGAGATATGGGACGGCCTCACAAAAAAACGTTACGGCGTCAAAGACGAAAAACTGCGAAGATTCAGATACGGTGTTCAGGTCAACTCTCTCGGCCTGACCGCCGACCAGCCCGAAAACAATGTGGCGCGCATCATACTGCAAATGCTTGATGTAACGCTTTCAAAAAACGCGAGGGCGCGCGCCATACAACTGCCCGCCTGGAACGAGGCGCTCGGGCTTCCGCGTCCGTGGGACCAGCAGTGGTCTCTGCGGTTTCAGCAGATACTCGCCCATGAGACGGACATTCTTGAGTATCCCGACATATTTGACGGCTCAAAGGTGGTGGGCGCAAAGGTGAGGGAACTCAAAAAAGAGGCGCTTGCCGAGGCTCGCAAGATAGAGCGCATGGGCGGGGCGCTGGGCGCGATTGACTACATGAAGGAGAGCCTTGTGGCTTCAAACGCCGGGCGGATGGCCAGGGTTGAGTCGGGCGAAATAATGCGGGTGGGCGTGAACTGCCACACCGAAACCGAACCGTCTCCGCTCACCGGCTCGCTTGAGGCATCCATACACAAGGTTGATCCCGCCCTTGTCCGGGAGCAGTCCCGGCGGCTTGCCGCGTTCAGGAAAAAAAGGAATTCAAAAAAGGTGAAAAGCGCTTTGCGGGCGCTTGCGGAGGCCGCCGCAAGCGGCAAAAACATCATGCCGCCGTCCGTTGAGTGCGCGCGCGCGGGGGTTACCACGGGCGAATGGGCGGACACGCTCAGGGAGCGGTTCGGCGAATACAGAGCCCCCACCGGCGCAAACGTGAGCCTGCCCGGCGGAAAACCGCGAGACGAGGAACTGCGCGCCAGAAAGGACATCAGGCGAATTAAAGAGTCCCTGGGCCGCCCGCCGAAAATACTGATCGGCAAGCCCGGCCTTGACGGGCATTCCAACGGCGCAGAGCAAATCGCCGTCAGGGCGAGGGACATGGGAATGGAGGTTCTGTATCAGGGAATACGCCTCACGCCCGAACAGATAGTCAGCGCGGCGGAGCAGGAAAATGTTGACCTGATAGGGCTCAGCATTCTCTCAGGCTCTCACAACACGGTTGTTCCGCGCATTATGAAGATGCTGAAACGCAAGGAAATGACGGATATTCCCGTTATCGCGGGCGGCATCATACCGGACGAGGATGTGAGAAAACTGGTGCGGAGCGGCGTCCGGAAGGTTTACACACCGAAAGACTTCTCTCTCACGCGCATAGTGGGAGACATGGCGGGCCTTGTCCTTGAGGGGTGCGCCTCCTGAAAATACTGCCCGAGGGTTATTCAATATAATCGGGCTTTGAGTAGTCGCCGTCTATCATCCTTTGGACGGGATGGCGCTTGTCTTTGATTTTGTCTCTTTTTATTTCCCTCTCGCGCCTCTTTTTTCTGAGGCCGGTGTGGGTGTGGGCGAGAGTCAGAACATTTCCGTCAGAGTGGCTGAGAACGACTTTTGAGCCGTCTTCGTTCCATGATTTGACGGTGTATGAAAAGACGGTCTTTTCCGCGTCCGGCTTGCCGTATTTCCGCTCAATGAACTCTTGAAGAACAAGCGCGTCATTCCTGTCCGCTCCGCCCACAAGCAATGTAACGCCGTCAACCCTGCCTTTGAAAAATGACACCCGCGTCCTCATCTCTCCGCCCGCCTGCGGAATTCCCGGCATCGCTCCCAGAAAGACCGTTTTTCGGCGGGCGTCCTTTTCCTTTCCCTCTTCCTCCGTTTTGAGTCCGGCGAGCCGCGCCCGCTCAAAAACCGCCTCCGGCGTCAGTTCAAATTCAAAGCCGACCGCCGTTCCGCCGACCGCCGCCGCGGCAACCTGCGCGACCGCAAGCGCCGCAACGGCCGCGAATGCTACAAAAGAAAAAACCATGTCCCGTGTTATAATAGCACTTCATGATTGATGTCAAGAAGCATATTCGCGATGTTCAGGACTTTCCCAGAGAGGGAATCTGTTTTCACGATATTACCCCGTTGCTTCAGGACGGCGCGGCTTTTTCCGAAGCCGTGGACCGCATGCACGAATTGGTGGGTGATTTGGATTTTGATGCGGTGGCGGCCATTGAGTCGCGCGGTTTTATCTTTGGCGCGGCCCTTTGCCGGAAGGTCGGCAAGGGGATGGTTCTTATACGGAAGATGGGAAAACTTCCCTACTCAACACAGGCGGAATCCTACGACCTTGAATACGGGACGGACACCCTTGAGATTCACAAGGACGCGGTGAAGAAGGGCGGAAAGATACTGATTGTTGACGACCTGCTTGCCACCGGGGGCACAGCCGAGGCGACAGGCCGTCTGATACGAAGCGTGGGCGGGACGGTGGCGGCCTATGTTTTCCTGATTGAACTCACGGAGCTTTCCGGCGCGTCCAAACTGAAAGAGCCGGTTTTTTCCGTGATACAGTTTGAGGTTTAGGGGCCTTAGAAATGCTCATCAGGGCGGAAGTGGATGTTCGCGCGGGCGGCGGCTCATACACCATAACCATAGGCGAGGGGCTGCTTGCCCTTGCCGCCCGTAACATGGCCGCAACCGCCGGTGTCTCCCGCTGGGCGGTGATAACGGACTCCAATCTGGAACGCATACACGCTCCCGCCCTTATGGCGGAGATTGAAAAACAGCCGCACCCGGCGGAGGTGTTTTCGTTTCCCGCCGGAGAGGAGAACAAAAACCGGAAGACAAAAAGCCGCATTGAAGACGAAATGCTGGGCGCGGGTTTCGGCAGAGATTCGGGCATTATTGCGCTTGGCGGCGGCGTTGTGGGGGATTTGGCAGGTTTTGTGGCGGCCACATACTGCCGGGGCGTTCCATACGTTCAGATACCGACAACTCTGGTCGCGTGCGTTGACAGCGCGGTCGGCGGAAAGACCGGCGTTGACACACCGGCGGGCAAAAACCTCATAGGGGCGTTTCACCAGCCGAGGGCCGTCTATGCGGACATATCGCTGCTCTCAACCCTGCCCCGCTCCGGCATGGTGGAGGGGGCGGCGGAGGTTATCAAATACGGCGTTATAAAAGATGCGGGGCTGTTTGAGTTTCTTGAGAAAAGCATGGCGGCGCTACTTGACGGAGACACGGAAACAGTCGCCCGTGTGGTTGAAGAAAGCTGCCGAATCAAGGCGGATGTTGTTGAGAAGGACGAAAGGGAGCAGGATTTGCGGAAGATCCTGAACTTCGGCCACACGGTAGGCCATGCGGTTGAAATGCTTTCGGGCTATAGCGTTTCGCATGGGGAGGCGGTGGGGATTGGCATGGTCAAAGAGGCGGAAATAGCCGTTTCCAAGGGTATCTTGCCCCGCGCGGACGCAGAGCGCATAAGGCGGCTTGTGGAGGCCGCCGGGCTTCCCGCCGACCTTCCCGAAGGGGATAAGGCGCGTCTTTTCGCCGCCATGAAACTTGACAAAAAGGCGCGCGCGGGCTCTGTGGAGATGGCTTTGCCCCGCCGCATAGGCGAGATGGCAACAGCGGACGGGCGGCACGCCATACCCGTGGAAGAGAGCGCCTTATGAAGGGCTCGCCCCGGGCTTTTGATTTGTCAACCCTGATGCCGCCCATAAGCGCGGACGCGGTTTTTCCCGGCAACAGGCCGCTCACTCTGGACATCGGCTGCGGAGACGGCGAGTTTCTGCTTGAGACGGCGCGCCTTATGCCGGGCTTCAACCATATAGGGGTTGAGATCAAGTTCGGCAGGTTCAAAAAGGCCGTCCGGGCGGCGGACAGGCTCGGCGCGGACAATGTAAAGTTTATCCACCTTGAAGGGACTGTCGCCGCCGGTTTGTTCGCGCCGGGCTCTTTTGAGCGCATATACATCAACTTTCCCGACCCGTGGCCCAAGGGCAGACACCACAAGCACAGAATTGTCAGCCCCGGTTTTGTCTCTCTTCTGGGCGCGGCTCTCAGGGGCGGGGGGCGGCTTGAGGTGGCGAGTGACCACGGGGAATACATGGAGGTTGTGGCAGAAACCCTTGACGGGTCGGCGCAGTTTGAGAATGTTTCGGGCGGCGCTCTGCTTGAGTATCCGGGCGGGAGGCCGCAGACCAGATTTGAAAAAATCTTCCGGGGGCAGGGCAAACCCGTCCGTTATCTTGTTTACGCAAAGCGCGGCGCGGTTTGACAAAACGCGCCGTTGCCGGTTTCATATAACAGTCGCGCGCCCGTCCGGCGCGCGCCGTTTTAATAAGACATCCGGGGGGATAAAACCGACATGCCTCTGTGCACAGATGAACACGAAGAGATAAGGCGCGAAGTCCGAAAATTCACCGAAGAGAAAATTGTTCCCATCGCGGCGGACATACACACCAACAACAAGGAGATTCCGCCCGAAATCATCAGGGAGATGGGAGACCTCGGCTATTTCGGCATGATATTTCCCGAGGAACTCGGCGGCGTGGGGCTTGACTATGTGAGCATGGCGGTGGTTACCGAGGAGCTCAGCAGGGGCCTTCTGAGCGCGGGGAGCGTTATGACCAGAAACATCATAACCGGCACTCTGCTTCAGAACGGCGGAAACGAGGAGCAGAAAAAGAGATTTCTTCCGGGCCTTGCGTCCGCCGAACTTATGTCCGCCGCCGCATTCACCGAGCCCGACAACGGCTCAGACCTCGCGGGCATAAAACTCCGGGCGACAAAGGACGGAGACCATTACATCCTTCACGGGGAGAAAACATGGTGCACATTTGCCAACCGCGCGAACATTCTGGCGGTTCTCGCCCGCACTGACCCCGACGCCTCAAAGAGGCACAAGGGGCTCAGTATTTTCCTTGTTGAAAAAGAGCCGTCCGAACATCTTGACCACCCCAACATTGCGGGCGGGCCCATTCCCACAATCGGCTATCACGGAATGAAGTCTTTCACAGTGAGTTTTGACGAGTGCAGAGTTCCGGCGGAAAACCTTCTGGGAATGGAGGAGGGCAGGGGGTTTTATCATCTTATGTCCACCTTTGAGGCGGCAAGGATACAGACCGCCGCGCGCGCGGTCGGCGTGGCGCAGGCGGCGTTTGAGGAGGCGGTTAAATACTCAAAGGAGCGCAACCAGTTCGGCAAGTCCATAAGCGAGTTTCAAATCATACGGCACAAACTGTCCGAGATGTGGACGGAGCTTGAGGCGGCGCGTTACCTGACCTATGTGGCGGCGGAAAAGAAGGACAGGGGCGAGAGGTGCGACCTTGAAGCCGGTGTCGCCAAGGCGAAGGCGGCGCAGATGGCGGAGTTTGTTACAAGAGAGGCGATGCAGGTGTTCGGCAGTTACGGCTATTCATCGGAGTATCCGATGGAGCGGTTCTGGCGGGACGCAAGGGTGTTCAGCATCTTTGAGGGGACAAGCGAGATTCAGCACGAAGTGATAGCAAGAAGGTTGCTTGAGGTTTACTGAGGCTCTGGTTTGTGGGGGTGATTGGCATCCGTCATACGGTTAAAAAAATTCTTGACAGCGCGGGCAAATAAGGCGATATTTCAACACTACCACATCCGGCGGATTCGTCCCCGGACCGCAGGGCTCCTTCGGGAGCCCTTGCTTTATGTCAATGAAGTCTCTGAGGACAACAGTATATGTTGACGGTCTAAACCTTTATTACGGTTGTGTAAAAAACACTCCTTTCAAGTGGCTTGACCTGAAATCTCTGTTCTCTCAATTACTCAAAAGCAACAACCTTATTACTCAAATCAAGTATTTTACGGCAATAGTAAAACCCATACCCGGCAACGAAAAAGCGCCGCAAAGACAGCAAACCTACTTGCGGGCATTGCAAAAGCACATTCCTGAAATCAGCATTCACTACGGTCATTTTGCGCTTCACAAAGTCGCAATGGCGGAAGTGACTCCGCCTCACAATACGGTAAAAGTGTGGAGAGCCGAAGAGAAAGGCTCGGATGTAAATCTGGCGGTTCACCTTCTCAATGATGCATGGCTTGACACATACGATTGCGCCGTTATCGCCTCAAATGACAGCGATATGACTGAATCGCTGAAGATGGTAAGGGAGCGGTTTCCCGAAAAAGTGATTGGTCTGATAACTCCGGGCGGAACGTCCTCCGCGCAACTGGGTAAATACGCTCATTTTGTGAGAAAAATAAGAGGGTCGCTCCTGCACAAGTCTCAAATGCCCGACAACATTCCCGGAACCACCATTAGAAAACCGGATGATTGGAGTTAGGGTTTCCGGCGGTTTGAATTGAGGGTGGTAATGTAAAGCCGTATGCGGTTTCAAATCGCGGGTATAATTCCCCCCTTGTGGATAGCAAGCGATACGGTCCCGAATTTCAACGAGCGCGGAAGGAATGTTTTGCCCGCACGGGCGGAAAGTGCGCGTTCTGCGGAACGGCGGAGGCGACAGACGCCCACCATTGGCGTTATGCCGCAACTGTTACCGCAGACGACCTTACCCCGCTCTGTAATCCGTGTCATGAGGTAGCGACCACAATGCGCCGGGCTTATCGGCTTGGTGTTGACAGGCCGCTCTTCAAATCAACATTTAAGGAGGTCATCAGCAAATGTTTTGCGTTACGATTAAAGGGGAAACTCCCCTCATTATGCACTCCGGGGAAGCAGGGCTGGATACCAGAAGCCCCGCAAATCTTGAGAAAGCGGAAATCGCCCGAAAGAAAGGAAGCAACCGCACAGAGGCAGACGAAGCCCGACTCCGGGAACTTGAATGTCAGTCTTCGCTCTGGCTTGATGAGAATGATCAACCGACAATCCCGCACGGGGCAATCCGGCGAATGATTGAGAACGGGGCGCGTAAGTCAAAGCAGGGCGGCGATGTGCGCGAGGGGCTGGTTGTGGCGGCAGTCAAGTTTGACTACGACCGCAAGACACTCGGCAAGACGCTTGAGGAATTGAGCCGGAAGGCGCAGTTTACTGTGCCGGTTGTTGTGCAGAGGTCTCGGCTTTTGCGGACACGGGCAAAGTTTGACCAGTGGAGCGCGGAGTTTGTGTTGGACACAGATGACGAGTTGATAGACAAGCCGAAACTTGAGAAGTTTCTGGATGTCGGCGGTCGGCGTGTCGGTTTGGGCGACTGGAGACCCGAAAAAAGCGGACACTACGGGCGGTTCACGATTGAGAACATAGAGGAGGTCAAAGAGAAGCCCGATTGGGCTTGAGGCTTGGTTCAGGCTTGGCTCGGTTAGGCAGTGCTGGGTCAGGCGCGGCATGGCAAGGTTGGGCTTGGCACGGTGGGGTCTGGCACGGTTAGGCAGGGCTTGGTATGGCAGGGAAATAAGATACCGTGGCGAGGTGTGGTAAGGCGGGGCACGGTGAGGTTCGGCGCGGCAAGGTCTGGCGGGGTCAGGCGCGGCACGGCATGGACAGTCTTCGGGCGGGACTTTAACTCGCCCTTTTACTTGCCTCTTGGTCGCTATAGTGATATTACTTTGACAGAGGCACAACATGCGTAACAAGAAACAAACAGTAGCCGGGGCAACAAAATCGGTAGCGGTTGGTGTCAAGCCCGGTACTCGTAACAGAAAAAAAACAAGTGCCGATGAGACCGCCTACCTGAACTCCACTTCGGAGAATCGCGCGGCATTGGCACGAAGCCTGAAAGAATCTGCGACAGGGCAAACAGTCAAGATTGACCTTTGACCGTCGATGTTTCCCCGCCCTTAAAGACACTATCCCGTCTTGACAAAACCCCGTTTTTTATTGATATTTCCGGTGTCTTCGGCGCAAAAACCAACAACAGGGAGAAAGAAAATGTTTGTATTGGATAACGGTTCAAGGGTTGTAGTTCCACGGACGGAACTGACATATCCGGGACACAACCTCAAACTTCACACAAACGCGGCGGACGCAAACAAAGCGCCCGTTGACCACGTAATGGCGGACCTTGAGGACGCCTGCCCCTACGAATTCAAAGGCGACAAAAGCAGGCAGGTGATGGTTGAAGCCCTCAACACCCTTGATTTCGGCAAAAAGGTCATAACCGTGCGCCCCAACAATGTGCGCTCGGACTTCTTCAAGGGAGACCTTGAAGCCGTTATGAGCGGAGCGGTTGACAAGTTTCACGGCGTTATCATCCCCAAATCCAACGGCCCCGAAGACATCAAAATCGTGTCCGACCTTCTGGATGACCTTGAGAAAAAACACAACTGGAAAACCACCGTCGCCATAGAGGCGCTGATTGAACGCCCCCGCGCGCTGAAATACGCCTACGAAATAGCCACCGCAAGCCCCAGAATGGCGGGGCTTGTGTTCGGAATTGCCGACTACGCCGCCGAAATCGGGCTTGACCCCGACCTTCTGCTGGACAGGCAGAACGAGATCTTCTACTACGAGAAAAAAGCCGTTGTTACAGCGGCAAAAGCGGCGGGGCTTCACGCGATAGACAACGTTTACCTCCGCATCTGGAGAAAGGACGACAGCCCCGAAACCGTTAAAGAGGTTGAAAGCGGGCTCGCAAAGAAATGCGCCGGTTCCGCGGAGATAGGAATGGACGGCACATGGGTTATCCACCCGCAGCAGGCGGCAATCGCCAACGGCGGCTTCACCCCGACCGAAAAACAGATTGAAGAGGCAAAACACCAATTGGACTTCTACCACAAACAGGGAGGCGGAAGCATGTTTGACCCCGACACCGGCCAGATGGTTGATGAGGCGACCGCAAAAATAGCCCTTATGCGCATTTCAAAGGCATTCAATGCGGGAATGGTTGACTCGCAGTATGTTGAAAGCATGGCGGAAAAAAGTATGTCAATTACCGGATACGACATACTGAAGGGACAGTAACCGCGTCCGTTTCCGCCGTTTGTGACGGACAGATATGCGCGGGCTTTGTGCGGCATCCCTGACAGTTCTGATTGCTCTTGCATTTCTTGCGCCCCCCTCGGCGGCGCTTGAGAAATTTCCCCTTATAACAAAACTCTCCATTCGCGGAAACGGCGACATCAGCGAGACCGACATAAAGGATGTTATCCCGGAAATCGTTCCGCACAGTCGCGTCTTTTTCTGGAAGAGCCAGCCGCCCCTTGACCCGCTGATGGTGGAGAGAAACATTGAAATCCTGCGCCAGTTCTTGGTGGGGAGCGGCTACCACAAATCGTCCGTTGTCTGGCGGCGCAAGGACAGCCGGGACGGCAAAACCGCAAGCCTGCAAATAGACATAGACCTCGGCAGCCCGACCGTAGTGTCTCATGTGAACCTTGACATAAAAGCGGAGGATTTTCCGCCCGCCCACATTTCCCGCCTGAATGAGGCGCTTGCGGAGATACCGCTTGTTCGCGGCAAACGTTTCAGCGTGAGGCGGTTCAGAAAGGCGAAGGGGGTTGTCAAAAACACCCTGCTTGAAATGGGCTACGCGGGAGCCGCCGTTGAATCAAGGGGCGAGGTCAACAGGTCTGAAAGGCGGGCGGATTTGACCTTCTCCATCATTCCGGGCGGCGTCCACACCTTTGGCGACATAGAGATTGACGTTTCGGACGAGTCTCTCAGGGATGTGGTGATAGGGGCAATCGCCTACAAAACCGGAGAGCCCAGCGCGCCGTCAAAAATTCTTGAGTCAAAAAGGCGGCTCATAGGCCTCGGCTACTTTGAGTCGGTTTCCATCACTCCGAGCACGGATTCCCTCAACATGTCCGTGCGGACGGTTGTCAGGGCGGTGGGAAGAAAAAACAGAACCTTTCAGGTCAGCGCCGGGGCGGGCAGGGAGGACAAGGTTCGCGGGCGCGTGAAGTTCATCAACAGGAACTTTCTGAACCTCAACAGAACCCTTGAGTTGTCGGCGCAGGCGTCATTCGCCTCCCAGAGCGCCTCGGCGTCCATACAGCAGCCCGGCTTTCTCGGGCCGGACTCCATTTTGTCCGCGCTCTTTGATATACGGCGGGAAAACTATCCCAGCCACGAGGCGGACTTTCTTATAGGGTCAACCGAACTGGAAAAGGGTCTTCACAGGGGGCTTTTCACCGTCCGCTTCATTCCCACCGTCATAGATTCCACGATAATAAGAGCCCCCGCCGACACAAGAGACCTTGGAAACATCTTTCTTGTTCTGTTGCGCGGCGGCTTCCACTTGAGCCGCACGGACGACCCTCTTGACCCGGCGCGCGGCTTTTATTTTGATATGGACTTGGAACTTTCACCCGACCTGCTGGGCTCCGAGAGGGAATACTTGAAATCGGTTTTTGAGGTTGCGGGCTACTATGATTTCGGCGGCCGTCTGTGGGGAACCGTTTTGGCAAAGAGGATACAGGCGGGCTTTATAGAGACCTTCGGAAGCACAAGCGGGGATGAAGTTCCCGTCTTTCGCCGCCTGTTCGCCGGCGGCGAAAACATGAGGGGATTTTCCTTTCAAACTCTGGGACCTCTTGACGCGAATAAAGACCCGCTCGGCGGAAACTCCCTGATTACGGGCAGCGTGGAGGTGAGGTTTCCCCTGCCCCTGCCGTGGCCCTACCTCGGCGGCGTGGCTTTCTTTGACTACGGCAATGTGTTTGAGCGCAGTTTTGACTACCCCCTTGAAGACCTCAGGTATGCGGCGGGCTTCGGCCTGAGATACAAGGTTTCCGGAATACCCATAGGCCTTGATTTCGGCTATGCGCTCAATCCCCACCCCCGGCTGGGAAGGTATCAGTTCCTTTTTAACATAGGGCAGGCGTTTTAGCGCTGTCCCAGAACTCTCTTTATGTTGCGAGCCGCCTGATTTATGCGCTTTTCGTTTTCAACAAGCGCGAGGCGCACAAAGCCCTCGCCGCGAGCCCCGAAACCCACGCCGGGCGACAGCGCGACCCCGGCTTTCCTTATCAGCATTTTTGAGAACTCAAGAGAGCCCATCTTTTCAAACCGCGCGGGTATCTTCGCCCACACGAACATCGTTGAGCCCGGCGGTTCAATCTCCCACCCGGCGCGGGCGAACGATTTGACGAGACTGTCGCGCCGGAGGCGGTAGGTTTCCCTCACCTCCCGGGCGCATTCCTGCGGGCCGTTCATTGCGAGAATGGCGGATATCTGAATGGGCTGAAAGATACCGTAGTCAAGGTAACTTTTGAGTTTCTTCAGGTGCGCCACAATGTCCCGGTTGCCGACCATGAAGCCGACCCTCCAGCCCGGCATGTTGTATGTCTTGGAAAGGGAGTAGAACTCAACCGCCACATCCTTCGCCCCTTTGACCTGCATTATGCTGGGGGCCTGGTAGCCGTCAAAACACAACTCCGCATAGGCGAAATCGTGTATCACCGCCACCTTCGCCTCGCGCGCAAGCTCAACCACTTTTTCAAAGAATTCCTTGCTGACCGTTCTTGTTGTCGGATTGTTCGGAAACGATATAAGAATCGCCTTTACCTTTCCGCCGCCCCTTTTTATCGCGCGCTCAATGGAGGCGATAAACTTGTCTTCGTCCTCCGCCATCGGCACGGAAACCGGTTTTCCTCTGGCGATGGTTACCGAATAAGGGTGTATGGGGTAGGCGGGAGACGGCACGACAACCGAGTCTCCCGGTTCAATCAGGCACGGCATAAGGTGTGATATGCCCTCCTTGATTCCCATTGTGGCGACCGCCTCGGTGTCGGGATTGAGGCGCACGCCGAACTTTCTCTGATACCAGTCGCACACCGCTTTTCTCAGGTTCGGTATTCCGGCGGAGGCCGAATACCTGTGGTTGCGCGGCTTTGCGGACGCCTCGGTCAGTTTTTCAACGATGTGCCCCGGCGTGGGGCGGTCGGGATTGCCCATTCCGAGGTCTATGATGTCTTCGCCCCTTGCGCGGGCGTCTCTTTTGAGCCTGTCAACGGAGTTGAAAACATACTCCGGAAGGCTGTCCATAAGAGCGGATTTCCAGCGGCGGCGGGAAACTTTCATAATGGAGCGATTATATTTCACCGCTTACGGATTTCAAATTGCGCGGGCTTTCCCCGCGCGTTTTTGCCTGTTAAAGTTTGCGCGGTGAGCAGTGAAACCGGAAAGACCGCCCGCGACCTGAAACGCATGAAACGGGAAGGGCGCAAAATAGTGGCCGTAACCGCCTACGACTGGCGCGTGGGTGAAATAGTTGACGGGTGCGGGGTTGACCTTGTTCTGGTGGGCGACTCCGTGGGCAATGTGTTTGCCGGTCTGCCGAGCACAGTTTCCGTGCGCATGAGGGATATGGAATACCACACCCGCGCGGTTTCCCGGGGCGTCAGGAACGCCCACTTGTGCGCGGACATGCCCTTTCTCTCCTATCAGACGGGCGAGCGGGACGCGGTCAGAAACGCCGGAGCCCTTCTTCGCGCGGGGGCTCGTTCCGTGAAGATGGAGATATCCGCTTCCCGCCACATAAAAGCCGCGCGCGCCGTGACGGACGCCGGCATTCCGGTTGTCGCCCATGTGGGGTTGTGCCCCCAGTCCGTCAACCTGTACGGCGGATACGGAATTCAGGGCTGCACTCCGGAGAGCGCGGATGACATATACCGGCTTGCCCTTGAAAGCCGGGAGGAGGGCGCGGTGGCTCTGGTGGTGGAGTGCGTGCCGCCCGCTCTTGCGCGGCGCATCACCTCCGCCGTTGACATACCGACCATCGGCATCGGCTCCGGCGGCGGGTGCGACGGACAGATACTTGTTTTCAACGACCTTGTCGGGCTCACCGAGGAAGTTCCCCGCTTTGTCAGACAGTATTGCGAGGCGGGGAAAATTTTCTCGTCCGCTGTTGAGGATTACGTCCGCGAGGTCAGAGAGGGAACGTTCCCCCCGCCGGACGGCGAAAACGATTGAGCTCCCCCGCTGTCATAAGAACGGTCTCCGGGATGAGAGAATACTCGTCCGCCGTTGCCGCGTCGGGCGGGGAGGTCGGGTTTGTTCCCACGATGGGCGCGATTCATGCGGGGCACTTGAGCATAGTGGACAGGGTCGCCGCGAAGAACCGCGCATGTGTGGTCAGCATCTTCGTCAACCCCCTGCAGTTCGGTTCAGGGGAGGATTTTGACGGCTATAAGAGAGACACTGCGGGCGATATTGCCAAACTGTCCGCCGCCGGTGTGGATGCGGTCTTTCTGCCGGAATCGGGGGATATATACCCGGACGGCTTTCAGACATCGGTTGAGGTTGAGCGCCTTCAGGGCTTTCTCTGCGGTCTGAAGAGGCCCGGCCACTTCAAGGGCGTGGCAACGGTTGTTCTGAAACTGTTCAACATAGTTCGCCCGGCGGTTGCGGGTTTCGGCGAAAAGGACTTTCAGCAACTCGCCATCATCAGGAGGATGGTAAAAGACCTCAATCTGGACATGGAAATCATCAGCGTTCCCACCGTGAGAGACTCTTCGGGGCTTGCCGTAAGTTCCCGCAACGAATACCTGTCGGATGAAGAAAGAAAGGCTGCGGTTGCCATTCCCGATGTTTTGTTTAGAATGAAGGCGCTGTTTGAGTCAGGTATTTCGCGTAGCGCCGAGATAGTGAGGGACGGCAGAGAGTTCCTCGGGACGCGTTCCGGGGTTGAGGTTGAATACCTTGAGATCTGCGACCCCGAAACGCTCGCGCCCGCAGAGACCGCGCGGACGGGTAGTCTGGCGGCGATAGCGGCCGGGGTCGGCAAAGCAAGGCTCATAGACAGCGTAAGGTTTTGACCGGGCGGGATTTTGAAAAAAGGGGTGCGCAGACATTAAGAGAAGTCTTCTGAAATCCAAGATACATCAGGCTCTTGTTACCGAGGCCGACCTTGACTACGAGGGAAGCCTGACGCTTGACCCCGTCCTTATGGAGGCCGCCGACCTGTTGCCCCACGAAAAGGTCTCCATTTTCAATGTTACCAACGGTCACAGGTTCTTCACCTATGTCATAGAGGGCGGGAGGGGCACAAACGTCGTATGCGTTAACGGCGCGGCCGCTCATCTGGCGCGGGAGGGCGATTCTCTTATAATCGCCAGTTTTGCCTCCTATGACGAAAGCGAGTGCAAGAGCCACACCCCCAAGCTGGTCTATGTTGATGAGCGCAACAACATCAAAAGCATCAAAAGCGAGGTAAGCCCCTTTACGATATCGGACGCCCGCCAAGAGCAATAACTCTTGAATTTTTCGCCGTGAACGGAGATAATAGGCGGGAGTTTGGCGGCTGGCTTGTGTCAGCCGCCGGTTGTAATAACTGATTTTCATTTTACTTGTCCGGTCATTATGGAGACGGAGCGATGAAAGCTATTATTCTTGCCGCGGGTCTGGGGAGCCGGTTGCGCCCCTATACGGAGACCATACCCAAATGTCTTCTGAACCTGGGCGGCACTTCCATTCTTGAGAACCAGATAAACCACATACGCGACTGCGGAATCAGCGAGGTGGTCATTGTGGTGGGCTTCGGCTTTGACAAGGTTGAGGGGTTCCTTCGCGGCTACAACGGCCTCGGCATGAAGATAAAGACCATTTACAACCCCTTCTACAGAACCACCAACAGCCTTGTCTCCCTGTGTCTGGCAAGGGGGGAGATGGATGATGACATTGTTGTGATGAACGGCGATGACATATTTGAGATAGACATTCTGGACAGCATGGTAAACATGCGGCGCGAAAACATAGTGTTTCCGGTCAAAAAGAAAGCCTCCTACGACCAGGAGGACATGAAGGTCAGGATGGACAGCGAGCATGTCTCTCTGGTTACCAAGGACATAGAGGAAGACATTCACTACGAATCGGTCGGGTTGCGCCTGTTCAGAGGCTCCGGCGTTGAGATGATAAAGAAGGCTTCCGAAGAGGAGATGAGGGGAAGCAACGTCCGCCAGAAGTGGTATGTGTCTTGCATACAGAGGCTTCTTAACAAGGGATACAAGGTGAAGCCTTTTGATGTGGGCGACATGTTCTGGATGGATGTTGACTATCCGAAGGACCTGTTTGCGGCGAAGAACAATTCAGACCGGTTCATGTTTCGCGGCGGTCGCGTCGCGGGCTCCCGAAAGCCTTTCAAGATAGTATCTTCGGGTTGAATTCTTAAATGGCGGACGCTCTGATTCTGGCTTGCGGGACCGGACTGCGCGGCGAGTCTCTTGACACTTTCGCCGGCGTTTCCATAGGCGGCCTCACTCAGGTTCGCAGGCTTGTGCGCTCCTGCCTCAAAGCCGGAATTGACTCCATAACGGTAGTTTCCCCCGCCCATGAGTCCGTCCTCAGGGACATGCTTCCCGAAGCCGGTTCGGGTCAGGCGAAGATAACCTTTCTGAATCCGGGCAAAACCGTTGTGGAACGCGAGCGCGGCGGCAACACGCTTGTGCTTCAGTCAAACATATTTTTTCACGCCCCGCTTCTGGGGGATTTTCTCAAAGAGAAGCCGTCTGCGGGCGGCGCGGTCATAATGAAAACCCGAGACGAGGGCCCGGCGGGCGAGAGTGTGGTAAAGCCTCTCGGAGCCGTTATCGTTGAGCCGGAGGCGGTTGCGGACCTCGTTGAAGACTGCGACCTGTCGCGCTGGGTGGGGCGTTACAGGGATGACGGGGTCAAACAGTTTCATGTTCCCGAAGGGGTTCACGCCATCCGCCTTGACGACAGCCCGGAGTCCGTTTCCCGCGCGTGGCGGCTTCTCTCCTCAAGCGTCGGCAAAACATCAACCGGATGGATAGCGAGGAACATAAACGGCAGAATCTCCCTGCCGGTAAGTTCATGGCTTGCCCGCAACACATCACTGACGCCGAATCAGATAAGCGTTCTGACCAACATCCTTGCGGGTGTGCCGTGCATAGCGTCATACCTGTCGGGCTATCCGGTTCTGGGGGCGGTTTTTATGCAGATAGCGGCCGTTCTTGACCGTTGCGACGGCGAGGTGGCAAGAATCAAACTTCTTGAGACAAAGCGCGGCGAATGGGTTGACACGCTCAGCGACCAGATAACCGTGGGCGGGTTTGTCATCAGCGTTCCGGTGGGCTTGTATTTGCACGGCGGCAACCAGTCTCTCGCGCTTGCTCTGGGCGCTTTCAACATATCGGTTTTTCTGTTTTTCCTCGCCTGGTCATTCTTCTTTATGGTTCGCTACACGGGGTCGGGCAGTCTGGTCTCATACCACAGGATAGACGAACTTGTGGGCGGCGGCGACTTGTCGCCCGCGAGGCGTCTTCTCGCGTTTCTCCGCCCCGTGATGAGGAGAAACTTCTACTCGCTCGTGTTTATTCCGGTGGCGATTCTTGGCGGCTACCCGTGGGTGCTTGCGGTAACCACTCTGGGGCTTGCGGGCATCTTCATCCACCAGATTGAAGACATATTCAGGGTGAGGGCGCGCTTTTTCGGCGGGCGGCGGTCTTAAAAAAGGGCGACGTCTATTTGCCGTCCCGCGAGTTCATATAGGAGCGCAGTTCCCTTTTGACCACGGGCGCCAGCAGGAAAACCCCCGTGAGGTTTACCGCCGCCATAAGAAATATCATGGAGTCCGTAATGTTGATGACGGACGAGAGGCTTGCCGCCGCGCCCGCCGCAACGAACAGGCAGAAGATGAAGTTAAAGGCGAGTTTCTGCCTTGGGGTCTCACCGAACAGAAACGTCCATGACTTCAGCCCGTAGTAACTCCACGATATCATGGTTGAAAAAGCGAACAGCAGAGCGCAAAGCGCCAGCAGATAGGGAAACCATTCCAGAGAGGACGCGAATGCGGCGGAGGTTATCTCAATCCCTCCCATGCCTTCGGGGATGCGGTATGCCCCGGTCAGCACTATCACAAGCGAGGTCATCGTGCATATAACAACCGTGTCAAGAAACGGCTCAAGGAGCGCCACTATGCCCTCGGTCGCCGGGTGGCGGGTTTTAACCGCGCTGTGGGCTATGGGGGCGGAGCCGAGCCCCGCCTCGTTTGAGAAAGTCGCCCTCTGAAACCCCCACACCATAACGCCCAGCATGCCGCCCTCAACGCCTTCGGGGGAGAACGCCCCGCGCACTATCAGGGAGAAGGCTTCGGGAAGTTTGTCAAACTGAAGCGCTATGACTGCTCCCGCCGACAGCACATATATAATTGCCATAAACGGAACCACTCTCGCCGTTACGGTCGCTATCTTTTTTATGCCCCCGATGATTACAAAACCCAGCGCAACCGCCAGCGCAACGCCGAACAGCGCTCCCGAAACCTGCCCCCCGCCCGCCTCGGCTATGCCCTGTATCTGCTTGAAAGACTGGTTCGCCTGAAAGATGCCGCCCGCCCCTATCGCCCCGCCGATGCAGAACACCGCGAACATCACTGACAGAACCCTGCCGAGCCCGCCGAGCCCCATCTCGCCCAGCCCGCGCGAAAGGTAATACATGGGGCCGCCGGAGACGGAGCCGTCGGGATTTTCCTTGCGGTATTTGACGCCGAGCGTGCACTCGCAAAACTTGAGCGACATTCCCAAAAGCCCCGCCACTATCATCCAGAAGGTTGCCCCCGGCCCCCCCTTGGAGACCGCTATCGCCACGCCCGCAATGTTGCCCAGCCCCACCGTGGCTCCGCATGCGGTTGCAAGCGCCTGAAAGTGGCTGACTTCTCCGGGGGCGTCCCGCGCGCTGTCGCGCCTGCCCGCCACAAGGTCTATCGCCCTGCCGAATCCCCTTATGTTGATGAACCTGAAATACAGGGTGCAGAACACCCCCGCCCCCACAAGCAGCATGACAACCACCTTCACCTGCGTCCCGAACAGCGGGACGGAGTAAAACACCCATTTGAGCATAAAGTCCGCTACGGGGGCGGCTACGCTCTCTATGGAACTCTCAATCCCCGCATGCGCGCTTTGGGGCGCGGACAGCGCAAAAGTGATGAAGAGGGCGGGAAACAGGAAAACCGGAAGCAACATGGCGTCTTTTACCCGACAGCGGCAACGCCGCTTGACAATCGCCCGCGCTTTGAATAACTATAACCGCTCCCGAAACGGGAAACGGAGACGGCGATTTGGCTAAAAAAAACATAACAAAGAAACCCGCTTCCGTCCAGTCGGCAAAGAAAAAGGGCTCTTCCTCCGCGCCGAAAAAAGCGGCGGCAAAGCCCCGGACAAAACCCCCCGCCGCAAAAACGAAAACGGCGGCAAAACCGAAACCCAAACCGAAAGCGAAGCCGAAAACCGCAAAGTCTCCTTCCTCCGGATACCGGAAACGGTTTTTGGACGAGATACGCAAAGACCTTCTGCTGATGAGGGAGCGCCTCATCAGGGACGTTACCCGCACGGTTACGCGGGAGACCGAGCAGACCAAAATTGACGTGGGAGACTTTTACGACCAGGCGTCGGACGACAGGGACAGGGTTCTGTCCCTCCTGTTTTCCGAGCGCGACCGCCGCAACCTGAGCCAGATAGAGGGGGCTCTCAAGCGCATAGACGAGGGAACTTACGGAATCTGCGAGGTGACGGGCGAGAAGATAGGCGAAGACAGGCTGCGGGTGATGCCGTTTGCCCGTTTCACGATTGAGGTTCAGGAAGAGATGGAGAAGGCGGGCTGATACGGGCGAGTTCCTCTCCGCACGGCGGGCTTGCAACACCTCTTTCAGTGATAATGGCGCGGATGTTTTCCGCAGGCGTTATGTCAAAAGCGGGATTGGCTATCTCCGCCCCGTCCGCCGCCGTCCGTGTTCCGGCAAAGTGGGAAACCTCCCCCGCCGCCCGTTGCTCAATGGGAATATCCCGCCCGGAGGCGCAAGCCATGTCAACCGTTGACCACGGCGCGGCGACAAAGAACGCGACCCCGTGATGCTTTGCCAGCACGGACAACTGGTAAGTCCCTATCTTGTTTGCCACATCGCCGTTTGAGGCGATTCTGTCCGCGCCCACTATGACGGCGTCCACCGCTCCGTTTTTCATCATGTAACCGGCGGCAACATCCGCTATGAGGGTTACCGGTATTCCGTCATCGCACAGTTCCCATGCCGTAAGCCGCGCCCCCTGAAGAAGCGGCCGCGTTTCGGATGATATGACTTTCACCTTCTTGCCCGCGTCCCGCGCCGCCCTTATGACGCCGAGCGCGGTTCCGTATCCGGCGGTCGCAAGGCCCCCGGCGTTGCAGTGAGTCATCACGGTCGCCCCGTCCTTTATCAGACCCTGCCCCGCTTTTCCCAGCGCCATGCAGGTTTCCAGGTCCTCGTTGCATATTGCCACCGCCTCGTCCCTCAGAAGCCGCGCGATTTCGCCCGGCGGCGCGCCCTCATGCCGCTCCATCACCTCCGCCATTCTGCCGGTCGCCCAGAACAGGTTCACCGCCGTGGGACGCGTGCCCTCAAGGGTTTTTCTCACCTCCGCCATCCGTTTTGAGAACTCCTCCCCTGTGCCCGCGCCGCTGTTTTCAGCCGCGCCGAGGGCAAAGCCCATGGCCGCCGCTATGCCTATTGCGGGAGCGCCCCGGACGGCCATGCCGGTTATGGCTCCGGCAACCTGTGTGTGCGTTTCGCATCTGAGGTAGGTTTTTTCGCCGGGCAGTTTTCTCTGGTCAAGAATAACCGCCGCGCCGTCTTTCCATTCTATGGTTTTGAACGGCATTACTGTTCGGGCGGGGGCGGAAGGTCGCTCAGCATTTCGGCGGCCTGTTTTGCCTCTTCCGTTCCTGGAAAGTTCTCCGCAAGGTGGGAAAACCGCCGCCTTGCCGCCTCGGTGTGCCCGCGCTTGAGGTAAAACTCCCCTATCCTCAACTCGCTTTGCGCAAGCACGGCGGCGCAGCCCCTTATCTGCTCCGCAGCCTCTTCCGCATATTGCGTTTCCGGGTGGTATGAGAGAAGCGCCTGAGACCAGTAAATTGTTTTCCTGCACGGGTCCTGGTCTCTGTCGGGTGAATTTTTGAGGTTGTAGAAACTTTTGGAAAGCCGCCACAGCGCGTATTCGCGCCTGTCGTGGTTCGGGTTGTCCGCCAGAAACTTTGAGTATTGCTCTGACGCGCCCCTGAATCTTCCCCGGCTGAAGTTGATGTCCGCCGTCTTCAGGGAGGCGGTTGGCGCGTAGGGGCTGAACGGGTGTCTCAACTGGAGTTCCTTCAGCATTTCAATCGCGTTTTTTTTGGAGAAATCCCTGCTTCCGGCGGCCATGCTCTCCGCCTTCTCAAACATTGTCTTCGCGGACATGCCGGAGTAGTCAACCTTTTCCCCGCAGGAGGAGAGGGCGAGCCCGGCAACTGCGGCAAGAACTGCCAGTTTGCGGCTCAAACCAGCGTCTCTCCGGGTTTGAGCGCCGCCACTTCAAGCCCTTTGATATCCGCGGTGAGTTTTTTCAGTTCCTCCGGCGTTCCCGTAAGGGCGGGGAATGTGCCGTAGTGCATGGGAATCACTATCTCCGGCTCAACAAACCGGCATGCGTAGGATGCCTCAAGGGGCGACATTGTGAACAGGTCGCCGATGGGCAGGAACGCGAGGCGCGGGGCGTATATCTCCCTTATCAGTTTCATGTCGCCGAATATGTTGGTGTCTCCCGCGTGATACATCCGGTAGCCGTTTTCAAGTTCAATCACAAAGCCGCCCGGTTCGCCGCCGTAAACGGTTGAGCCGTCCTCTTCCGTTATGCCGCTTGAGTGCTGGGCGTGTGTCATAACAAACCGCACCCCTTCAACCGTCTGCCCGCCGCCCTTGTTCATCGGCAGGCAGTTTTCAACCCCTTTTTTGCCCAGCCAGTCGCACACCTCCCAGTTTGCGACCACTTGCGGCTTGTGCTCCTTTGCAATCTCCACCGCGTCCGAGATGTGGTCAAAGTGCCCGTGTGTTATGGCGATGATGTCAACCTTGTCAATTTTGTGGAGGTTTTCGGGGCATGCGGGGTTGCCCTTCACCCACGGGTCTATGAGGATGCTCCTGTCTCCGGGCGTTTTTATAAGAAAAGTTGAATGCCCGTAGTAGGTTATTGCGGTTCCGTCTTTCAGTTTGCTCAAAACAGTTTTCTCCCTGCGCCGGAATTTGTGCGCGAAACAAACTAACCGCGCGCCTTTTTGTTGTCAAAGCGCGCGGGGAGCATTTATAACGGCTGTGTTTTTGCTTTATACTATACGCCCATGCTTGACTGGAAATTTGTTGAAAACAATCTTGATGAAGTAAAGACGCGCCTGTCCGGGCGGGGATTTTCGTTTGATTTCGCCCCGCTGGTGAGACTTTTTGAGCGGCGGCGCGAACTGATAGCGCAGGCGGAGTCGCTGGAGCGGCAGCGCAACGAGGGCTCCCGCGAGGCGGCGGAGATGAAGCGGCGGGGAGACGAGGGCGGTTTTGCCTCGCTTTCCGCCCGTATGAAAGAGGTTTCCGAAAAGGTCAAAACCCTCAACGCCGAAAGGGCGGACACGGAAAGCCGCATAAGGGGCGAGATGCTCGGCATACCCAACCTTCCGCACGGCAGTGTTCCGCCGGGGGCGGGGGAGAGTGAAAACGTTGAAGTTTCGCGGTGGGGGGAGAAGCCCGAATTCGGTTTTGCCCCGCTTCGTCATGATGAAATCGGCGCGGCTCTCGGCGTTCTTGACCTTGAGCGGGCGGCAAAGATAACGGGCTCGCGGTTTTCGCTGTACCTGGGCGCGGGCGCGCTTCTTGAGCGCGCGCTTGCAAACTTCATGCTTGACGTTCACACCCGCGAGAACGGATACACCGAGACCCTGCCGCCGTTTGCGGCAAACACCGCCAGTTTGACGGGAACGGGCAACCTGCCGAAGTTTGAGGAAGACCTGTTCAAACTGAAAGACACCGATTACTACCTGATTCCGACCGCCGAGGTGCCGGTTACAAACATTCACCGGGACGAGGTAATCCCCGCGGCAAGCCTGCCGCTCAAATATGCGGCATACACGCCTTGTTTCCGCAAAGAGGCGGGGTCTTACGGCAAAGACACAAAGGGCATCATAAGGCAGCATCAGTTCAACAAGGTGGAGTTGGTCAAGTTTGCGCGTCCCGAAGAGTCTTATGCGGAGCTTGATTCCCTGCTCAAAGACGCATGCGGCATACTTGAGCGGCTGGGCATTCACCACCGTGTGGTAACCCTTTGCGCGGGCGACATGGGTTTTTCCGCGGCAAAGACCTTTGACATTGAGGTCTGGCTTCCCGGCGAGGGGGCATACAGGGAAATTTCCTCGTGCAGCAACTTTGAGGATTTTCAGGCGAGAAGGGCGCAGATAAGGTTCAAGGACGGCAAAAAGACGGCTTTTGCTCACACCCTCAACGGTTCGGGGCTTGCGATTGGAAGAACGGTTGTGGCGATACTTGAGAACTTTCAGAGGGAAGACGGGAGTGTTGAAGTGCCGGGGGCGCTTGTGCCTTACATGGGAGGGGTGGAGAGGATTGAGAGGATGCCCTAAGTCGCCGGTGTGGTATGATTAAGCGGTAAAATGACAAGAGGCGACGCATAGTATGCTCAAGGAATTGCGAATAAAAAACTTCAAGGGATGGGAGGATACCGGAGTTATCAAGATGGCCCCCATAACTTTACTGTTTGGGGCCAACAGTTCGGGAAAATCCAGCATCGGTCAGTTTCTTATGATGTTGAAGCAGACCGTTGAGTCTCCAGACAGAAAAGCGGTTTTTTATCCCGGCGGTAAGAATTCTGCTGTCCACCTTGGATCTTATCAGGAGATGGTCTTTCACCGTAATTCTGCAAATAAGATTGCATTTGATTATCAGTGGGTAATGCCGGAGTTGCTGGAGATAGAAGACCGCTTGCACCAAGATCAAGAGAAAGTTTCTGGCAATATTCTATCTTTTAGTGCTGAGACGGGATTGAGCGTTAAAGATAAAAACACACCAGTACTTCATAGCCTCTGTTACAAGATATTGCACGAAGATAAAGTCAAATTATCCATAGTAATGAAGCGCAAGTCAGACACCAGTTCTGATTATGAAGTTGAATACCCAGTTGAAGGATACGAACTCACACGTAGACAAGGGCGCGTGTGGCCTCTCGGTGCGCCGGTCCGGTTTTATGGGTTTCCTGATGAGGTGGTTGCTTACCATCAGAATGCGGATTTTGTTCAGACTCTGAATCTGGAGCATGAAAAGTTATTCAGAAATCTGTACTATCTCGGGCCACTTCGCACAAAAGCTGAACGCTTGTATTCATGGACAGGAATAGAACCTGACAGTGTAGGCTACGAAGGTGAGAACACGGTTGCGGCTATTCTTGCCGCAGAAAACCGCAAAATTAGTTTTGCTCACCGACGACGCAAGAAACCCTTTCAAGAATCTATAGCCATTAAACTCAAGGAAATGGGACTAATAGAAGAATTCAAGGTCAAACCCATAACCAAGCAGCGACAAGACTATGAGGTCAAGGTTTGCACCAAAGGGTCAAGGGACTGGGTAGATCTTCCCGATGTCGGCTTCGGTATATCGCAAGTGTTGCCAGTTTTGGTGCAATGCTTCTATGCTCCGCCGAGGTCTATAATCATCATGGAGCAACCGGAGATTCATTTGCATCCAAGTGCTCAGTCTGCGTTGGCTGATGTGATGATAGATGCCATTAATTCTAGAGAAAACGGAGCAGACAGGAACATTCAATTGATCATTGAGACTCATTCGGAGCACTTTCTGAGGCGGCTACAAAGGCGGATTGCTGAAGATAGAATTCCGAAAGAGAAAGTGTCAGCCTATTTTGCCAATATAACTAGAACTCCGGCAACACTGGACCCTCTGGAAATTAATTTGTTCGGTAACATAAAAAACTGGCCAGAGAACTTCTTCGGTGATGAAATGGAGGACATTATTGAGCAATCCAAGGCTGCTATGGGGAAACGGACGCGAGAAAATGAGGGTAAAGCGGAGGAGTCTGAATGATCTTGCCTGATAAATGTGTGGTAGATACAAATGTTCCAAAGACAGCCAATCTTGCCATTCAGCCAGACTCTGGATCTGATGTGTCCCCTGAGTGTGTGGGAAAATGTATTGAAGCAATTGAACATGTTATTAGAAATCGCGCATTGGTAATAGATAGCGGTAATGAGATATTTGATGAATACCGACGGCAACTCAATATGAGCGGAGCACCGAATGTCGGCGACAAGTTCATGAAATGGGTTCACACCCAGCGTTGGAAGTTGCCCGACTCCCATAGGGTAGAAATCACAAAAAACGGCGACTCTTACGATGAATTCCCGAACCATAAAGACTTGACTAATTTTGACCCGTCAGACCGAAAGTTTGTTGCTGTGGCAAACGCCCATTCGAGTCGGAAGAAGCCGTCAATACTGCAAGCGACAGATAGCAAGTGGTGGGGTTGGAGAGATGCTTTGGAGGAAGAAGGCATTCATGTTCATTTTGTCTGCCCTGAGTATGCCGAAGCCACATACAAGAAGAAGATGGGCCGATGAAAGAAGATTTTTTCAAATTCCCCTCTACGCCTCATCTGGCGGTGTTGCCCGGCGCGGATATAAGGGATGATAAGGTGTTGTCGGCTTCCGGACGCGATGAATTTCTGCAACACAACCTTGTTGTTGAAGAGAAGGTGGACGGGGCGAATCTTGGGATTTCGTTTGATTTGGAAGGCAATGTGCGAGCACAAAACAGAGGCTCATACTTGCAGTTGCCCGGAGCAGGTCAATGGAAAAAACTTGAGAGTTGGTTGTCGCCCCGGATTGGTTTGCTGTTTGACAATCTTTCCGACCGTTACATTCTTTTTGGAGAATGGTGTTTTGCCCGGCATTCGGTTTTCTATGAGCGTCTGCCGGACTGGTTTCTCGGTTTTGATATCTATGACAAAGAAGTTGCCCGTTTTCTTTCATCGGGTCGGCGCGACAACATGCTCAAGAAAATGCACATTGCTAAAGTTCCGTTTATTGCGCAAGGGTATTTCACATACCTGGAACTCCGGCAACTTCTTTCGCAGTCAAAACTTGCCGACCAGCCTGCAGAAGGTCTCTATCTGAGGTTTGATCAAGATGAAAAATGGCTTGGACAACGCGCCAAACTTGTGCGCTCCGAGTTTATACAGTCCATTGAAGAACACTGGTCCCGTTCCGCCATAAAATCAAATCACTTGAGCATTGATGCTTACGGATGAAAGTTTTGCCCCGAAGAGACTCCACGAGCAGGGTGGGGCCAAACTACAATGGCAAACTCAATGAGTTTGTGCTTAAGCATTGGGACGCGCGGGTTGCGGCGCGGTCTTCGGAGAGTCTCAAGAGGACTTTTGATAGGTTGAGGGAGTTTGAGCCGGAGGGTGTGTAGTGGGTAGGGGGAGAAGGAAGACGGGAGTGTCGTAGGTGTTTGTGGCTTATGTAGGAGGAGTGGGAAGAATGGTAAATTAGTGTACTTGCTAGTAGAAAATTGATGAGAAATCCTAATCAAATGGTATATGCAAGTTTCAGTCACCGATAAGGAAAAGATTGTACTTTGAGTTGATGGCAATTGTGGGTCAATTACATGTTGGTATTGTTGGATTGTATGTTTTCAAACTCCAAGATTATGGCATTTATCAATCTCATCTTTACTGGTATTGCTTCATTCAATGCTACTACAGGATCTATTATGTTTGGCTGATTGCCTATTGTGCGTTGTTCCTTTGATTCTCTAATCATGCTTACTAGTAATTTTCTCATCTGATGGTCGCTTGGAAGATTGTCATAGTATATTAAAGCCTTTTCTACATCAGTTTTATGAGAGGCGGTCAAGAAAAGGATAATCAACTCTTTAAGTTTGGGAAAATCTTCAAAATCAAAATTTGTCAGGATATATTTTAGCTCACTTATGATCGCTTTCTCTGTATCGAAATATGCAGATATTAAGCTATCTCCAAAGCCTCTATTGCGACTAAGCGAGGGGTAGAATATGTCCCTCATGTCTGACAATTGAAATTCGAAATTCAAAACAGGTTCTTTACCACTTCTTTCACTCATAGGGGTGGTTATTTCAAAATTGACTAATTGGTAATCATCTATAAGTGATTTAGAGTAAGAAACATAAGACAGCAAATTGTTTCTGTTCTTCTCTTTGAGAGTCTCTTGAATTTTTCTTGACTGTTCCTGCTCAATTTTGTTTGTATGAGACTTCCATGCAGAATTGATGAAAGCACCAATAATTACAATCCCAAAAATCGACTCAAACATAGTTATTGCCATTCCGAGCCCATTAGTAGGTGTGATGTCTCCATATCCAAGCGTAGTTATTGTAACTACACTTAAATATATGCTTTCTATTAGGGATAAGTTTTTTCCGAAACTACCATGTGGCAAAATCCAGTAAATTAATGCGAAGAGTAGAATTCCTCCCATATAAAGTAGGAGTATGTACAGTGGTCGTTCAATTAAATTGCGCATTTAATTTTCTTTGATTTATTTCCCCGTCCCCTCGTTCTCCCAGAACTTAGTCATCTCCAGAAACATAAAAGACGCCGACCACGCTATCAGAGACAGCCCCGTTATCGCCTCCACGCCGGAAAGGAAGCGGAGGGGCCCGAAAGGCTCTATGTCGCCGTAGCCGACGGATGTGTAGGTGGTAAAGGAAAAATACACACAGTCCAGCAGACTGCCGTCAAAATTGCCCTCAAGAGAGCCGAACCTGCCGCTGTGGTGCATGAAGTAAAACGCCAGACCGAACAGCCAGATTTCAACCGTGTGGGCAAATATCATGCCAAACACGCCGAGCACCACCTTAAAACGGTGAAA
>JAPOUR010000016.1 GCA_026708565.1 Candidatus Dadabacteria bacterium | reverse complement strand
AAAATTCCGAACTCAAAATTGAAGAATGGTCTTCTGCTTGGAAGAAAGAATCCAAGAGTTTTCTTGAAGAGAGAATGTATGTAAAAGCATTTGTAAAGTGGGTTGAGACATTGGTGAGTAGCAAAGATGAACACTCTTTGTATATTGCAGGGGAGGGCATACAAAGACTGAAGGAATTGTCGGAACATATTTCTTTTTCTGCTTCAGATATTTTTAAGGAGTTATTACAGTCTTTATTGCGGATAAATCAGCAGGTTTCTCCTATTAGAGGTTATGACCGGAGGAACACGGAGACCAAGTCGTTGAGCTTGGTGATGGGAGATGTAATTCCGTTTCTTGTTGAAAAAGCGCTCCAAAACAATAATGCCTCTGTTTTCTTCAATGTTCTTTCCAAACACTTGGAACAGCATAATGAAGAAGGGTATGTCAAAAGAGTCATTCAGGGGGTCGCATTCCCATTCTTTGACAATGTTGCAACCTCTGGCGAAAACCATTACATATGGGAACATCATTTCCCTCAAGGATGGAAAATAAGTAAAGAGACTTTGCAAGACAGAGACAATTATTATTCCAATGAATGGTTGATGTGTTTTCAGCGCTGGTGTTTTAGAAGAATAACAATGAAGGTAGGGAAAAAAGTATTAGATGAACCTTTGGATCAAATTTCAAAAGGTTTGTTCCCCACGGCTTGCCCTATCACTTGGGCAACAATTCTAACTTTTCTCAGTAGTAGTGCATTGTCGCAAGTAAAATTGCTGATAGAACGTCCTAAAGTTTTCGGGCTTTCCTCTCGTTTTGATTTTGATTCCGGTTCTTCTCAGGAATTCGATATAAAACGACAAAAAGAAAGAGACAATGCAATAGAACTTGCCCTTCTCGTATTCCCTTCGGAATTCACAAAAGAGAAGATAAACGGCTACATGAATGAGTTGGAAGGTCTAAAATACGAGGAGGACAGTTGGCAATTCGCCGAAAAAAATGAGATGAAGCGGATATTTGAGGATATGCTGAAACTTCTTGACCAACAGGAAACTGAAAGCGAAAACAAAACCTAATTAGCGGGACCCATAAAAATCCCGTTCAAAACACTTTCCCATTCATCTTCAAAAACAAGATCAAACTTGAATTGGTGGTCGGCAAACTCCTCTTTCAAGTCTTTCCATTTGCGTCTTTCTCCGCCCCTCGGAGACCGGCAAAGTTCATCACACAAATCAAGCACCGCTTTCTTATAGTCCGTGTCCTCATTCTTCAAGTGTATCCCTTTGGTCTCAATCACGCGGACTTCACCCATTTCATCCTCTCCGTCATCCGACACGGAGGCCGTAATGAAATCAGGCACAATTCTGTTTCGTTTCCACCCTTGCAGTTTGTAGCCGCTGTGGGTCTGGTTGCGATACCACCACAAAAGCCGCTCCTGCTCATCCATATACAGGGCGACCGTTCTTTCATACTCGTTCATATCTTCATCCGGTATGTAGTCAAACAGGGTTTTCGCAAGTGGGTTTCCGTCATCGCGGTTCATTCTCGCGGCGCTTCTGGTTCTTATTGAGGCGGGAATCTGCCACTCGCCTTTTCCCGTGAAAAGCAACAGTTCAAACGCCCCCTTTTTCACTTGAGAGTGAAAGTATTTTTCCGCCATTGCATCCCGTTGCACGGCAAGCAGTTTCTTGCTTTCCTCAATGATGAAAACAAGATTGTTGGCGGTTTTCTCTTTGCCGTCCCGTTTTGTGAAGTAATCCACAATCCGGCGGCTCATCTTGTGGGCATCCCACGCATTGGGGATAACATCCACCAGTTGCCTTGTCATTAAAACCGAGTCGGGTTCAGTCAGGTCGCCGTTGGCATAGTCATCATCGGAATGTCTCACCCATTCATGGGGAAGCCCGATTGAAGCCTTTCCGTGATTGGGAGCGTTACTCAGATTTAGTTCTTTCAACTCCGTAGGGAATGTTATTTTGGTCCAGTCCAGATTGGCAAGAATATCACCCTCATACTCCAATAAATGCGGTTGTCCGTTTCCGTTCATAACCACAAACTGCGGCAGATAAAGACGCCCCTCAAACTTCTTAAACTTGTCTCTGAATTTTGTCGTAACGAAAGGCAGTATATCCTTGCCGTCCGTGTCATCCGTTATGTGTCCGGTTAAATCACTGAGACCTTCGCTTTCAAGTTCCTTTTTGATGTTGCGGATAACTTCGCCGCTGTTGCGCCGTTGTGTGAAAACATAACACTCATCCAAAGCCGGAACGCCGGTTTTTGCGGCATCGGGCTGCCTCAACACACGCCCCACAAGTTGGGTCATAGACATTGAGGCGGTAAGATTGGAAAGCACGGTCAAAACATAAGCGAAAGAGCAATCCCACCCTTCCTGTAGCGCCTGTTTTGTGATTATGTAGCGAATGGGGCATTCCTCATCAAGCAGGTCAATGTCTTCCAAATCGTCTTTTTCGCTGGTTTTCAAAGCAATCTGATTTTCCAGAACACCCTCTTTAAGCAGAAATTCACGGGCATCCTCGGCGTGAATAATCCCCTTTTTTCTCTGGTCTTTTCCGACACGCTCCACTTGAATCAGGGCAATCGGGCGGATATAGCGGTCGCTGTTCTGGCGGTAGATGTCCGCCTCCCGTTCCAGTTCCTCTCGTTTGGTTTTTGCCGCAAGCAATACAATTTTGTAATCAGTGGTGTTTCTGTTGGTCAGGTTAATATCCAGTTTAATCATTTCCTCCTTATTCAAATCCTGCCCGGATACGGCGGAAACTATGTTCACATGTTTGGGCGGGGTTGCCGACAGTTCCAGCACAAAAGCGGGGTTAAATCCGCAAATGGTTTCCCGTGCCGTCTGGCTGTATGCTTTTTGCCCCTCGTCCACTATTATAAGCGGACGGGAAAGGCGAAAGACATTTGCCAGTGATGATTGAATCATTGTCGGTTTAAGGTTACGTCCGGCATCATCTTTGAAAACATCCAAATTGGGTATTGTTTTCAAAAGTTCATCATGTTCTTGCACATCTCCCTCTTTGGGGAAAAACTCCTCATAACCGCCGGAGTCCCTATACATGCGCAATCTGTCTTTGCTTGCTTTTGCCGCCGCAGGCAACATCAGCAAGAGGATAACAAGTTTGTCTCGCAAGTCTGTGGGGGAAAGGACATCTGCACGTTCCGCTATCATTACCCTTCCGCCTGAGGCGATTTCCAGCTGTTGCCTGTAGGGGTGCGAGCGGTCGCGCAGTTGGGCGAATGTCTGACGGTATATCTGATTGGTCGGCACAATCCACACAACAAGTCCGGTTTGCCGTTTTAGGTATTCTCGGCGAATGCGGTTAATCGCGTGGCAGGCAAGCAGGGTTTTACCACCGCCTGTCGGAACTTTAATATAGACATCGGGTAATGGGTTTTTCAGCCCGTCCTGCTTTGCGTAATATGGCCCTCTCTGTTTTTTCCACGCTCTTTTAACAAAATCTCTGCTTGAAGCGACATCTTCTCGCGCTTCTTCCGGTGTCTTTTTCAAAATCTCATTGCGTTCTTCGCGCTCTTTGTCCAGATTTTTCAGAAAGGCGCTGAGTTCATCAAGGACACGGCTTTGATATTGTTTAAGTTCCATTACTCCACCACCTTGTAGATTTCAAACGGAAGTTGGCAAAATTTGATTTTCATCTTCGCAAGGCTATCCGGATTTGCGTATCGTGTCGGGGCAAATACCAACCGCCATTTCTTGCCGGACTTGGGGAGAGATTCCGCAAGTTCCAGAGTCAAGGATGCTTCGGTCAGGTAATCGACATCGGGTTTGTAGAAAAGGTAAACTTGATAATGTTCGGACTCGCCGACAAAGAAGTCTCTTTTTTTCATCAGTTTCTGCGACCACTGCTCGCCCGTTGCGGTGTAAAAAACATAGCGGGCAAGTTCATTGTAGGTTGGGAGATCTTCGCCCTCAAGAATGCTTTGCATCTCCATTGGCCTGCCGAGTTCCCAATAGCCAAAGTTTCCGCCGAGACCTTTTTTGAGATTTTCGTCTTTTGATTTTGGAACACCTTTTATAACACGGCGGACGCGCTCGGCGGTGATTTTGTCGGCGTAATCCTCGCATTCAACAAGAATGAATTTACGATTGCCCCCGTCTTCCTTGTTGAGCGCAAGAACGGCGTGGGCGGTTGTGCCAGAACCGGCGAAAGAATCTAAAATGATATCGGATTGATCTTTTGTATGCATGGTCTTTCCTCGTATTAATTCCATCAGTAAAGAAATCGGTTTCGGGTAATCAAATTTTCCCTTAAGATTCACGCTGTCTAAATCCTTAATGCCATTTGCGGACAAATGCTTAAGCACACTGTAAAACTTTGAACTGTCCATAGAAAGGTTTCTCATTCTGGCAACAACATGTAATCCATTCTTCTTTTCAATTAATACGCAATCTCCCGAAGCAATCAATTGGTCTATTTCTTTTTTCTTTTCCTTTCCTTTGTATTTAACTATTTCTTCATAATGGCATGTTCCATACTTGCCGAATTCTTTCCTCAACCAGTCTTCTTCCAACCAATACTCAATGCCGTCTTTTGTAACAATCTCTCCCCTTACATCTCTGGGGCGTTTAAGCGGTGTTGATAGAGAAATATTTTTAGCATACACCAAAAGGTGGTCATGTCCTTTTATGGCTTGCTTTGCCATTCCACCCCCTTCCGCACGAATTACTACAAAGCCAGCGACAAAATTATCCTCCCCAAACACCTCGTCCATCACCATCCTTAAACGATGTTGTTCATTATCATCAATGGAAACAAAAATCACCCCGTCTTCCGCCAGCAGTTCGCGTAACAGCGACAGCCTCGGCCACATCATACAAAGCCACTTGTCGTGGCGCGTCATATCCTCACTGTCAACTACTTTCCCAAACCACTGCCGCATCATTGCATTGTTCACATTATCGTTATACACCCACCCCTCATTGCCGGTGTTATACGGCGGGTCAATGTATATGCAGTTGACCTTGCCCCCGTGCGTGGGCAACAGGGCTTTCAGGGCGGTCAGGTTGTCGCCGTGAATGATCATGTTGTCGTGCAGAGACGGGTTTTTGCCCTTCTCCAGCATTGATTTCTTCTCTACGGCCTGAAACTGGTGGTAGGGAACAGTCAGGTGGTAGTTGACAATGGAGTCTTTCCCTTTGAAGTGGATTCTCGGCACAACAGGATGATATTGCCCTAACAAGAGGGCGAGTTCAAGCGGGGCGGGGGTCTTTCCCCGTCATCTCATAACTCGTACTCCTCCCCCCTTCCTCACTCTTCTTCATTATCCCCAAATCAATCAACCCGTTTATATCCCTCTGCGCCGTATCTTGAGAACACTTTGCAATCTTCGCCCATTTGGACGATGTAAGTTTGCCCACAAAGCCGCCGCCCAAAAGCAGATTCAAAATCTTTGTCTGCCGTTTATTGAAAGCCGTTTCCCCGTGTTCCTCCCAGAAACGCGCCTTGTTCAGTATCACTGAAAGCGCCTTGTCCGAACTCCTGATTGCGCGGTTCAGACAGCCGAGAAACCAGAGAAGCCAGCCCGTAATATCAACCCCGCTGTTTTGAGTCTCCCGAAGTTGCGCGTAGTAGTCCTTCCTCTCCGCCATTATCTGCGAAGACATACTGTAAAACCTCTGCGAAGTTCCCTCGGAACGGGCAAGGCACATCTCCGCTATCGCCCTTGTCGTGCGCCCGTTTCCGTCATCAAACGGATGGATGATTACAAACCACAGATGAGCAATCGCCGCTTTCAAAACAGGGTCTTTTCCGGTTTCAGTGTTGAACCACGAGAGAAAAGCGTCCATTTCCCCGGAAACACTGCTTGCGGGCGGAGCGACAAAATGAATCGTCTGCCTTCCTATGGGGCCGGAAACAACATGAACCCCGCCCTTGCGCCACTTTCCCGTTGTTATCTTGAGGAAACCGCTGCGCCCTTCGGGGAAAAGCGCGGAATGCCAGCCGAAAAGACGCTTCTTTGTAAGGCGCTTGTCAAAATTGGCGGTCGCGTCAACAAGGATTTCCACTATGCCGTCCGCCTCACTCCGGGACGACTCTTTGACCAAATGCCGCCTTTCGTCAGCCCCGCCTCCCGGCGGGTTGCCCGCATAGTCCAATCCAAGTTGCCGGGCAACGGACGAGCGCACCTCCTCAACATCAAGAAACTCACCCTCTATCTCGCTGGTCTTAAGAGTTTCATCGCAAATAGTCCGGAAAACCGCATCCTGCCGCAAGGCAAAGCCGAGCCCCTCCATACGGCCAAGCAAACGCCCCTGCCGGTGGCGCACATCCGCAAGCGGGGACGATATGAGTTTTTCATCCCACCGGAAATCTGGCCACTCTTTTTCTTCCCACAAGTAAGGCATCTTTGACAACTTTTGCGGAGATTACAGTTGCTATTCTCCGCACATTCTGCGGAGAATATAGCCGCCGCCGCTTGGTCAGTCAACCCTAATCTCCGCACATTCTGCGGAGATTAGCGGCACTTTATGCCTCATCCTCAAAGAACCCCGCAATCTCTTTTACCGCTTCTTCGGTGTCTTCCACCCCGAAAATCGCCGTAATCACGGCAACTCCGTCCACTCCGGTCTCCAGAACATCCGAAACATTCTCCGGCGTTATGCCGCCGATTGCGAAAACGGGAATCTTCAATCTCCGCTTCGCTTCCCGCAGAACCTCAAACGGAGTCGGATCTCTGTCCGGTTTTGTCGGCGTGAAATACGGCGTTCCAAAGGCGGCGTAGTTTGCGCCCTGTTTCTCCGCTTCAACTCCCCTTTCAATGTCGCCGTAACACGAGACCCCTATAATCGCGCCGCCGCCGAGCAGTTTTCTCGCCTCTCCAACCGGCGCGTCATCCCCGCCGAGATGAACCCCGTCCGCGCCGGTTTCTTTCGCCGCTTCGGGGCTGTCGTTGATTATCAGGGGAACGCCGTATTCGCGCGTTATCCTTAAAACGGCTTTCCCCCTGCGGACAACTTCGCTTCTGTCCGCGCCCTTTTCGCGCAGTTGAATCACTTTCGCCCCGCCCCTTATCGCCGCCTCAACGGTTCGGGCAAGACACTCCTCCGGTATCAGTTTGCGGTCTGTTATGGCGTAAAGGCCGCCGCTCAGGTCAAAACTCATCGCTTTTCAATGCGTCTGAATATGGCGTCCCGGACTTTTTCGTAGTCGTTGGGAACTTCAACGGGGCTGTTGCGGAGCGCTTTGTTCGCCCCCCTTATCTTTCCTTCGTGGTATCCGATCTTGAACTCAACAAATTTCAAGCCGTGGGCGGTGGAGATGATCACCACCTTGTCTTTCTTTTTGAAGGTTTTTTGCGCCTGAAGTTTCAGGAAAACCGCGAGAGCCACGCCCGTGTGCGGGCAGTTGAAAGTTCCCGTCCCGTCCGCCATGGCGGCGGCGTCCGCAAGTTCCTTTTCAGACGCCTGCTCCACAATTCCGTTGAACTCTTTGAGGGTTTTAATCGCCTTGTTCACGCTGACCGGATTGCCGATTTGAATCGCGTTGGCGAGAGTTGTTTTCGCCTTCACGGGCTTGAACTCCTTGAAGCCCTTCTTGTAACTCAGATAAAGCGGGTTTGCGTTTTTGGACTGCGCGCAGACTATTCGCGGCAGTTTTTTGATAAGGCCGAGGTCGCGCATAAGCAGAAACCCCTTGCCGAGCGCGGACACATTGCCGAGGTTTCCGCCCGGAATGATTACCCAGTCCGGCACGTCCCACTTGAACTGCTGGCACAACTCAATGCTGATGGTCTTCTGCCCCTCAATCCTCAGGGAGTTGATTGAGTTGGCGAGATAAATGTTGTGTTCGCCCGTTACCCTCTGGACCATCTTCATGCAGCCGTCAAAATCGGTGTCCAGAGACAGCACTATCGCCCCGTTTGAGATTGGCTGAACAAGTTGGGCGAGAGAGACCTTTCCCCTCGGCAGGAACACTATCGCCGGAATGTCCGCCGCGGCGCAGTAGGCGGCAAGCGCGGCGGAGGTGTCTCCGGTGGAGGCGCACGCCACGGCGGGAATGTCGCGCTTTTTGCGTCTCATGCTGCGCACCACGGACACCAGAACGGTCATTCCGAGGTCTTTGAAAGAGCCCGTGTGGCTGTTGCCGCACATTTTTATCCACACATCTTCCATTCCGACCTGTCTGCCGAAACGCTCCGCCCAGAACAGATTGGTTGACCCCTCATACATGGAAACGATGTCTTGGTCGTCCACCACGGGGCAGACCCATTCCTTTTTGCCCCAGACCGAACTGCCATAGGGCCATGACTGGTTTTTATAGCGGTCGTCAAACAGGTCTTTCCACTGCTGGGGCGACTGTTTGGCAAGCAGGTCGCGGTCGTGGGTAACTTCAAGAAGTTCGTTGCAGTCGCCGCAGCGGTAGATTACTTCATCAATTTTGTATCTTTTGCCGCATTCCGGGTTGATGCAGTTGAGCCATGCGCGGTATTTCGGGGCTTTGGGCATAGCGAAAAATACAGCACGGCAAGGGCGGGTGTCAATGTTTGCGCCTTGACACAAAACGGCTTTTGAAAGACAATAGGCGGACTGAAAGAGCGCGTAGCTCAGCGGGAGAGCGCTTGCCCGACACGCAAGAGGTCGCTGGTTCGATCCCAGCCGCGCTCACCATCCGAGAATTTTGGTTAGTTGCTTGTCAACGCGGTTTGTATCTTCTTTCAGGACGGCCTTTCGGATATGTTTCATATCATCCCTTCCGCCGGAGATTTCTTCTATAAAGTCACAGAGCCGCTCGGCTTCCCTCCAGTCTTCGCGCAAAGCGGACTGCCAGACTCGTCCCAGATTGAAGATGAAGGGGTCGGAAAGTTTCTTTTTCTTCTTCACGGCATCGACTCTAATCGGTTTCCTTTGACTTTTCCCTCATATTCAAAACAATATAGCCGCTTCGGGCTCGTAGCTCAGAGGGAGAGCGTTCGCCTCACACGCGAAAGGTCGCTGGTTCAATTCCAGCCGGGCCCAAAGGTTTCATAATGCCTCAAATAAAGGTTACCCATAAAGACAACTCCGCCGAGGTCGCCTCCGGCGCCACTGTTGCGGAAGCCCTTGCCGCGCTCGGCGCGGAGAAGGACGCCATCGGAGCGACTGTTGACGGTGTTCTTTCAGACTTGCAGGAACCCGTCCCCCAACCCGCCGCCGTTGCGCCCGTCAGACGCAACTCGCCGGAGGGCCTTGCCCTCATTCGCCACACCGCCGCCCACGTTATGGCAGAAGCCGTTCAGGGGCTTTTCCCCGGCGTGAAGGTTACGATAGGCCCCGTTATTGATGACGGGTTTTATTACGATTTTGACGCGCCCGCGCCCTTCACACCGGAAGACCTTGAAAAGATTGAAAAACGGATGGCGGAAATCATCTCCGAAAACAAGCCGCTATTGCGTAAAACCGTTTCCCGCGAGGAGGCGGTGAAAACCTTCTCGGACATGGGCGAGACATACAAGGTTGAAATCATCGGCGGCCTGCCCGAAGGCGGGGAGATAACAACCTATCATCAGGGCGGCTGGTTTGACCTTTGCAGGGGGCCGCACGCGCCTTCCACCGGGGAGGTCAGGGCGTTCAAACTCACATCTTCCGCCGGGGCGTATTGGCGCGGCGTTGAGACAAACCCGATGCTTCAGCGCATATACGGAACGGCCTTTGCGGACAGAAAGGATTTGAAAAAACACCTTGCCATGCTTGAGGAGGCGAAAAAACGCGACCACAGAAAACTGGGCAGGGAACTTGACCTTTTCAGTTTGAGGGACGATGTGGGACCCGGCCTTGTGCTGTGGCATCCCAGAGGGGCGAGAGTGAGGGGAATTATTGAAGATTACTGGCGCTCGGAGCACCGCAGGGCGGGCTATGACATCCTTTATACGCCGCATCTGGCGCGCCTTGACCTGTGGCAGACCAGCGGCCATCTGGACTTTTACACCGAAAACATGTTTCCCCCCTCAGAACTGGACAACTCGCAATACCAGATAAAGCCGATGAACTGCCCGTTTCACATTCTGGTTTACAAGTCCGCCGTGAGAAGTTACCGCGACCTGCCGCTCAGGTGGGCGGAAGTGGGCACGGTTTACAGATACGAGCGCAGCGGCGTGCTTCACGGGCTTTTGAGGGCGAGGGGGTTTTCTCAGGATGACGCCCACATATTCTGCCGCCCCGACCAGATAGCGGACGAGGTGGGAGGCGTTATTGACCTGACGCTCTCCTTCCTGAAAAAGTTCGGCTTTGACGATTTTGACATCTTCCTCTCAACGCGCCCGGACAAGTTTGTCGGGAGCGAAAGCGACTGGACGGACGCCACGGACGCCATCAAGTCCGTGCTTGCCTCAAAGGGGCTTGACTACTCGGTTGACGACAAAGGGGGGGCTTTTTACGGGCCGAAAATAGACCTGAAAATAAAGGACGTTCTCGGAAGGTCTTGGCAGTGTTCCACCGTTCAGTTAGATTTCAATCTCCCGAAGCGGTTTGACATGGCCTTTGCGGGTGAGGATAATGTCCGCCACACGCCGATAATGATTCATCGGGCGATATTCGGTTCGCTTGAGCGGTTTTTCGGAATTCTGGTGGAGCATTACGGCGGGGCTTTTCCTTTGTGGCTCAGTCCCGTTCAGGCGCGTGTGGCCACGGTAGGCGATGAATGGACGGAATATGCGGAGAAAGTTGTTTGCGCTCTTGCGGAAAAAGGTATAAGGGTTGAAAGGGATTTCAGAAGCGAGAAACTCGGCTACAAGGTCAGAGAAGCGCAGGTGATGAAGATACCGTATTTGCTTGTTGTCGGAGAGAAGGAGGCCGCCGGTGGAACTGTTGCTCCCAGAAAATACGGGAGCGAAAGCTTAAGCCCGATGGAGGTGGGCGAGTTTATTGAAATGCTGAAAGAGGAAGGCGCTTTTACGGGCGCGGGGAGCAGGCCATAAGGTTTCCCAGAAGAAATTTTGAAAAACGGCCTCCCGCAACACGGATAAACCGCAGGATAAAGGCTCCCACCGTCAGGGTGGTTGATGACAAAGGAAGCCAGATTGGAGTTTTGTCAATAGAGGAAGCGCTCGCAAAGGCGGAGGAGATGCGTCTTGACCTTGTTGAGGTCTCCCCCGATTCCAAACCGCCCGTATGCAGGCTTGTTGATTATGGAAAGTATAAATATCTGCAAAAGAAAAACACCAAAAAGAGCAAGCCGAGCCCGGTCAAAGAGGTCAAATTGAGGCCGCACATCGGGCAGCACGACTTGGACGTGAAGATGGAGCGTCTCAGGGGGTTTTTGCAGGACGGATGCAAAGCCAAGCTCAGGGTGATGTTCAGGGGAAGGGAGTTTGTCCACAAGAACACCGGGTTTGAACTTATTTCCTCAATAGTGGAACAACTGTCAGGTCTGGGTAAAATAGATTCCCCGGCGCGGCTTGAGGGCAGGGGAATTGTTGCCGTCCTTTCGCCCGTAAAAAGCGCGGGCGGCGGGGCGAGCCGGGAAAACGGCGCTTACGAAGACGAAGAAGCGGTCAAAGACGGAGAAGCGGTTTGAAGACAAAGATGAAAACAAACAGAAGCGCGGCGAAGAGATTTTCCTTCACCGGCGGCGGAAAGATAAAGACGGCAAGGGGCGGCAAGTCGCACCTCAACGTCAAGAAGAACTCAAAAAGGATGAGGCGGCTCGGCTCCGCCCTTTACCTTGAGGGTGCCGCCGCGAGAAGGGTGGCGTCCTATATCGCCAAGTGAGGATAGGGAGATGAGAGTTACACCGTCAGTGGCGTCCAGAAACAGGCGCAAGAAAATCCTGAAGCAGGCAAGGGGCTACTGGGGGCGCAGGAAGAACAATCTCAGGAAAGCCAAAGAGACCCTTCTGCGCGCCATGGCATACGCCTACCGCGACAGGCGCAACAGAAAGAGAGACTTCCGCGCCCTGTGGATAACCAGAATCAACGCGGCCGTCCGCCCTCACGGGCTTTCATACAGCCGCTTTATCAGCGGGGTCAAAAAGTCCGGCATTGAATTGGACAGGAAATCACTGTCCGAACTCGCCATAAGAGACCCGCGCGCTTTTGAGCAGGTCGTCCGCTCCGCCGGAAACGGCGGCTCGTCCGGCTGAAAAATTCTTTACACAGGCTTCAAGCCTGAGGGCAGGTCGGTTTTAAGCGGGCAGTTTTCGCAGTCGGGCTTGCTTTTATGGCAAAACTCCTTTGCCGTCCGCACTATCAGGGCGTGATACTCGTTGAACATGGCGGCGTCTTGCGGCAGGTTTTCCGCAAACAGGCTTTGCACCTCGCCGTAGGTTGCCTTCCCGTCCGTGAGGCCGTGCCTTGAGGTGATTCTCTTTGTGTAGGCGTCAACCACAAACAGCGGTTTCCCCGCGGCATACAGCGCTATGCTGTCTGCGGTTTCGGGCCCCACGCCTTTAACGGAGAGCAGGGACTGCCTGAGTTCGCCGGTCTCCGAGGAAAGAAGCGCGCCGATGTCTCCGCCGTGGTTTTTTGTAACAAAGCGGGTGAAACATTTCAGCCGCTCCGCCTTCAGGTTGAAGTAGCCGGAGGGTCTTATCAGCCGGGCGAGTTTTGCAAGCGGCATCCGGTCTATCGCCCCGACAGAGAGCGCTCCCGCCGATTTAAGGTTGCGCACCGCCTTTTCAACGTTTCTCCACGCCGTGTTCTGGGTCAGGATCGCCCCGACCGCGCATTCAAAGGCGGTTTGCGCGGGCCACCAGCCCTGGGGGCCGTGGCGCTCAAGCATCAGGGTGTAAATTTTCAGCAGTCTTTTCCGCATCTTGCCCCGCCGCCAATCATACACCAAAACCGCCCGCCGCCCTTGTTGACAATTTCCCCCTGTAATGTTTAATCATAAGGTTGTTCAATGAGCCGCACCGCCCTTTACGAAACCCACATTGAGAACGGAGCAAAAATGACCGGATTTTCCGGATGGAGCATGCCCGTTTCGTATTCCGGAATACGGGAGGAGCACCGCGCCGTGCGCTCCGGTTGCGGGATTTTTGACGCGGGGCACATGGGCGAGATAGAGATAACGGGTCCCGGCGCGGAGATGTTTTGCCAGTGGCTTGTTACCAATGACGTAACCCGCATGGCGGACATGAGCGTCCAATACAATCTGCTCTGCAACGAGGAGGGCGGCATACTGGACGACCTTATGGTTTACAGATTTTCCGGGTCCAGATTTATCTTGTGCGTCAACGCCTCAAACACCGCGCGCAACCTTGAGTGGATATCCTCGCACGCCGGGGCGTTTGACGCCGGGGTCAGAGATTTGAGCCGGGAGTTCTCGCTGATTGCGGTTCAGGGGCCGGATTCCGCAAAGGTTGCGGCGGGCGCTCTGGGCGGGGACGCGCGCCTGCCCGGCAGGTTTTGCGTTGCCGATTTTCAGCGCGGCGGCGAGGCGTTCATATCGGGAACGGGCTACACGGGCGAGGACGGGTTTGAGATATTTGTCCCGTGGGACTCGGCGCCGGAGTTGTGGGCGGCGCTGTGCGACGGCGCGACCATGTGCGGGCTGGGATGTCGCGACACGCTCAGGCTTGAGATGGGGTACACTCTCTACGGCAACGAGATAGACGAGAGCACAAACCCTTTTGAGGCGAATTTGGGAAGATATGTGAAAATGGAAAAGGGGGATTTCTGCGGCAGAGACGCACTGGTACGTGTTCTTGAGGCAGGGCCCGGTCGCGCCCTTTGCGGTTTTGTCATGGATGAGCCCGGCATTGCGCGGAGCGGTTGCAGGGTTTTCTGTGAAGAGACGGAGGCCGGAAAGGTAACCAGCGGAACCATGTCTCCCAGTTTGAATGCGGCGCTCGGCCTTGCAATGATGGACTCCGGAGCGGTCGCCCGCGCCCGGAGCGCGGGGATAAGGGTTGAGATAAGAAACCATCGCAAAAAGGCCGCCATAACAGACCCGCCTTTCCGCGCGAAGGGCGGTCGCGCCACGGGGGAGGCCGGAACATCTTGAGTTTTCCCGAAGGTCTCAGATACACCGAAGACCACGAATGGGCTCTTGAAGAGGACGGCGTGGTAACCGTGGGCATAACCGACTACGCACAGCAGACACTCGGTGAAATCGTTTTCGTGGAGACTCCCCCGGAGGGAGAGGTTTTCAGCGCGGGCGACTCCATCGGCGCGGTTGAGTCAACCAAGGCGGTTTCCGACATCTTTTGCCCCGTCTCCGGCAGGGTGGTTGAGGTGAATGCGGCGCTTGTTGACTCCCCCGAAACCATAAACTCCTCTCCCTACGGCGAAGGCTGGCTTGTGAAGATAGCCGCGGATGATGTTTCCTCCCTTGGCCGCCTTATGGACGCCGCCGCTTATGAGCGGTTTGTGGGGGAACTGGAATAAACCCTTTACCCATGGGCGGCGGAACTGAATCGCATACGGACGATTTTGAGCGCAGACACATCGGCTCGCTCGGGGATGACTTGCGCGAAATGCTTGACGCCGTGGACGCCGCCTCTCTTGAGGAACTTGTCCGCGAGGCGGTTCCGGCGGACATACTGGTTTCCGGGCCGCTCTCCCTGCCCCCCGCCGAGGACGAGCACTCTTTTATCTCCCGCATGAGGGATTTGGAGGCAATGAACAGGCGTCTCAAATCGTTCATCGGCCTTGGCTACTACGGGTGCAAAACGCCCGAAGTTATCAAAAGAAACATTCTTGAAAATCCCGGCTGGTATACGCAATACACGCCGTATCAGGCGGAGATAGCGCAGGGCAGGCTTGAGGCGCTTATCAATTTTCAGACGGTGGTGAGCGACCTGACCGCGATGGAAGTGTCAAACGCTTCCCTGCTTGACGAGGCAACGGCGGCGTGCGAGGCGATGGCGATGTCTCTGAGGGTGGCGGATTCTCTTTCCCGCTCCGGCGCGCCGAACCGGTTTTTTGTTGACGAGGGCTGCTTTCCGCAGACCCTGGAGGTGTTGAGGTCAAGAACGGAGCCGCTCGGCATAGAGACCACGGTCGGCCGCTTTGAGGATTTTGAGCCCTCGCCCGATTACTTCGGCGCTCTTGTCCAGTTTCCCGACAGGCGGGGGGAGGCGCATGACTACACGGACTTCATCCGCCGCGCCCACGGAGAGGGGCTGCTTGTTTCGGTTTGCGCGGACATACTTTCGCTTGCCGTTTTCACGCCGCCCGGCGAGATGGGGGCGGACATAGTGGTCGGCACAACGCAGCGCCTCGGCGTCCCGATGGGGTGCGGCGGCCCTCATGCGGCGTATATTGCCGCCCGGCGGCGGTTTCAGCGCCAGATTCCGGGCAGGATTATCGGCGTCTCCGTTGACCGGGACGGCTCCCGCGCCTACAGGATGTCTCTTCAGACGCGCGAGCAGCACATAAGGAGGGAGAAGGCGACCTCCAATATATGCACGGCGCAGTCATTGCCGGCGATCATGGCGGCGATGTATTGCGTCTATCACGGCCCCCAAGGGCTGAAGAACATAGCCGGGGGCATTCACCGCCGCGCGGCGGCGCTTTCCCGCGCGCTTTCCGGCGCGGGGTTTTCCCAGCGGAACGGTCGCTTTTTTGACACCCTTTCGGTTGACCTTTCGGGCGAGCCGGAAGGCACGGACGGGAAGATAAGGCGGCTTTCCACGGAGAGGGGCATGAACTTTCTGCACACCGGCGGCGCGGTGGGCGTCTCGCTTGACGAGACAACCGGCGCGGATGACTTAAACGCCATACTGAATGTTTTCTGTGAAGCGGCGGGCAAAAGCGCGCCCCCGATTTCCGGGGCTGACGTTTCAAACGCGCCCGCCGCCACGGGAGGCCTTGAGAGAAAAAGCGGCTTTTTATCTCATCCGGTTTTCAACACCCATAACTCCGAGACGGAGATGGTCAGATACATCAAGCGGCTTGAGAACAAGGATTTGTCTCTCACCCATTCCATGATACCGCTGGGCTCCTGCACGATGAAACTCAACTCCGCCTCGGAACTGGCTCCGGTCAGCTGGCCGGGCTTTGCGGACATTCACCCGTTTGCCCCGCGCGACCAGTTGAGGGGGTATGAAGAAATGGTCGGGCAACTGGGGCGGTGGCTTTGCGAAGTAACGGGATTTGCCGCCGCGTCTTTACAGCCCAACTCCGGGGCGCAGGGCGAGTTTGCCGGTCTTATGGCGATAAGGGCTTATCACCGGGGGCGCGGGGAGGGGGAGCGGGACGTGGCGCTTGTCCCCTCGTCCGCCCACGGGACCAATCCCGCGAGCGCGGCGATGGCGGGAATGAGGGTTGTTACGGTCGGCTGCACACAGGACGGCTCCATAGACACCGAAGACCTCCGCAGGAAATGCGAGGCGCACTCGTCCCGCCTTGCGGCGGTAATGATCACCTACCCGTCCACGCACGGGGTTTTTGAGCGCGACATACGGAAGGTCTGCGCGACCGTTCACGACCACGGCGGGCAGGTTTATATGGACGGCGCGAATCTCAACGCGCAGGTCGGTCTTGTCAAACCGGCGCTTATCGGGGCGGACTTGTGCCATGTGAACCTTCACAAGACCTTCAGCATACCGCACGGCGGCGGCGGGCCGGGCATGGGGCCCATATGCGCCGCCCCTCATCTGGAGCCGTTTCTGCCGGGGCATCCTTTCGGGCGGGAGGAATCGCCGGAGGCGGCCTCTCTCCGCTCCGCTCCCGTTGCCGCCGCTCCGTGGGGAAGCGCGTGCATAACGGTTGTCTCATATGCGTATCTGCGGATGCTGGGGGCTCGCGGGGCGCGAAACGCGACCATGCACGCGATACTCAACGCCAACTACATGAAGCGGCGGCTTGGCCGCACCTACAAGGTTTTATACGAGGGGGACGGGGGCAGGGTGGCGCATGAGTTTATTTTAGACCTGCGGGAGTTCAAAAAGAGCGCGGGTGTGGATGTTGAAGATTTTGCCAAGCGGTTGATGGACTACGGCTTTCACGCCCCCACGGTTTCGTGGCCGGTTGCGGGAACGGTGATGATAGAGCCTACGGAGAGCGAGTCAAAGGCGGAGATAGACCGTTTCTGCGAGGCGCTTGAGAGTATTCGCGCGGAGATAGCGGACATAGAGAGGGGCGGGGCGGACAGGGCTGACAATGTTCTCAAAAACAGCCCGCACACCGCCGCGGCGGTTGCCTCCGACCGGTGGGAGCGTCCCTACTCAAGAAGCGCCGCCTGTTTTCCGGCGGATTTTGTGAAGGAAAACAAGTTCTGGCCGCCGGTTTCGCGCATAGACAACGCCTACGGAGACAAAAACCTTTTCTGCACCTGCCCGCCTCCGGAGACGGACGGGGATTAAATCCGGAGGATCAAATCCTCACATCTATAAGCGAGGAATTCAGGCCCTTTTCTATGAGGGTTGAGATTATGCGTTCGGTTTCCCGGCTTATCATTTCGTCAATCAGGGCGGTTTTGATTTCCGGCGGAACCATGACCCCTTCCTCTTTTACCGCCAGCACTTTGACTATATGAAACCCCGCATCGGAGAGAACCGGGCCCCCTATGTCGCCCGCTCCCGCTTCCTCAACGGCTTTTTGCAACGGCAGTATAAGTTCGTCCCGTCTGAAGTAGCCGAGGTCTCCGCCCTCCGGGGCTGTTCTTGCGTCCATGGAGTGCCGCCGGGCGAGTTCTTCAAAGGGCTTTCCCGCTCTCGCATCCTCCGCAATGCGCTCCGCCGCTTTGCGTTCGACTGAGCCGCCCGTCGGCATGAGTATGTGCGCTATTCTGACCTGTGGAGACCTGTCCGCGCCGGGGTTGTGTTTCAGGTAATAGTCTTCAACCGCTTTGTCGTCTATGGTCAGCCCCTGACGTTCAACCTCGTATTGAACAAGTTTTTTTGTGATGAGTTGGATTCTCATTTCCGCGAAGAATTCCTCAAGCGTCATGCTTCTTTCGCCGAGAGACTGCACGAAAGACACATCGTCCAGTCCGAGGGATTCTTTGAAGGCTTCAAGGGCGGCTTTTATCTCTTCCGCCGAGACCGTAATGTTTTTTTCCACCGCGATGTTCATCATCACCTGCTCGCTGATAATGCTGCTTACTATCTGGTCTTTGGTGGCTTCGGGGGATTGTTTTCTTATGCTCGCCTCTTTCTTTCTGTATTCGGAAAGGGTGACAATGGAGTTGTTTACCACAATGGCGATTCCGTCAATTCTTTCTTTTGCCGCAACCGTGTCCGCAAACGCGCACAGAAAGAAGGCCGCCGCGACTGAAATGATAAAACCTTTGCGTATCACGGCTTCTATTTTAC
>JAPOUR010000015.1:39647-54712 GCA_026708565.1 Candidatus Dadabacteria bacterium | reverse complement strand
CGGAGATTGAGAAAACGCTCGGCTACAAATACGGGGATGAGGTTATTCACCGCGATAATCTTGTGGTTTATGTCAAGTAGCGTCCCCATGGAACATCTAGGTTTTTATGGTAGTGGGTTTATTTTTTGCGGTGCGACGACCGAGAACCTTGTCCCATGCCGACTTGGGAACACAGTAGAAGCGCGAAAAAGATCCCGATTTACCCTCTCCCGAATCCCGGATTTCTACTTTCCCGAAAATTTGTTTGAGCAAAGAATTTTTTAGGCGATTGATCTCATCATTTGCCTTCGTTGGGGCAATTTCCCGTATCAAGTAAAACAACTGCCCCTCGGCAACACAAGCCGAATCTTTACTCATCTTCGTGCGTAGGTTGTCCGCCCGTAGCATTTTATCTACAAGTTTTTTTGCTAATGCCTCCTCTTCTTTTGCCTCATCCATGGCGACTTCCTCGCTACGGGGAATATCCGGCGCGTCCGGGGTGGCGCCTTGCTTGCGTTTATATTTTTCATCAAAGCTTTGCACCCGCATCGGCAACACAAAAGGCTGATGCGGTGCGCTCCACATAAAGCAATTACCGATAATTGGTTCAGCAACCATGTGCGCGAGAATGTCGTTTGAGAAATGCGAGTTGTATTTGCCCAGCACGGCGGCATCTCCTTGTGACAACAGGTGAAAGCAAAACCAGTTATCCACTTGGCTGAGCAACTGCCCTGAAATCGCGCCGGGTTGCTGAGTGACCAAAACCGCGCCTAAGTCGTATTTACGTCCTTCCTTCACCCACTCCACGAACGGGCTGGACTCGTCCATTCGTCCTGCGCCGAGAACCCGTTGCGCTTCCTCAATAACGGCAATAACCGGCAAGGGGCTATTGCCTCGGCTAGTGAACATCTCCTGATTCTTGGAAAAAATACTTCGCAACAGTAGCCCCGCCACCTTTTCACCTGCGCCGGAACTCAACATACTAAGGTCCACTATGACCACATAACCTTTTTCCAACAGCCGGGGCGCCTCAATGACCAATCGGCTTTTGGGGTCGTGCAACAGCCGGACAACCGTATTAATGTTGCTGATAGCCGCGCCGATTTCAGGGGAGTTGGCATTAATCTGTGTCTGGGTTTTATAGCCGAGGAGTTTCCCAATCTCGCTGAAGTTGTCCGGCAACTCGCCGCCGCCCGCGAACATATTCACCAAAGCGCTCCATTTATCTTGGGACATGAACATCATTTTTCTAACATTCTGCTGCTCCAGACGCTCTGGCGACAGGGCTACGGACAGCACATCTCCCGGCTTCAATGTGCGCAGGTCCAATTTGACTCCGCCAACCGTCCAATTGTCATAATCGTCATTTCTGGCAGGGCGGTTGGTGAACACGGCGAGCTTGTTTTTCAAGTGCGGGACATCGCACAGACCGGGGCGGTTGTTCACTTCGTTCGGCCAGAAATACTCACCGTCCGCATCAAAAATGACCGCTCCCACCGCCCGCCCGTCATTGGTTTTCGGTTTCTTGCTGTAGAGTTCGGCTATCAAGTATTTCATCAAGTTGGACTTGCCGTATCCAGCGCGGGCGAACACCGCAGTGCGACGGGCAATGAGATTGCGGATATTAAAATCTACTGACAGTTGTGGTTTCAAGTGAACATCATTGGCATCATTTTTCTCTTCGCCGGAGTAGATAAATTCGCCCAACGCAAAATCCCCAAGGTCGGTTCTTTCGTCTTCGGGACCGCATCCCAATCCACACAACTTCTTCAACACCTCCGAAGATGGCCAGGCAACCCTCGCGCCCAAATGCGGAAGCCTTCGTTGCGATGGGGCGAAACGGAACTTTTTACGCCTTAGTGCTCCCAACAGTTTTACTTGAACACGATATTTAAGTTTGCGTTTTTTTAAGTCTTCAGGAACAGGTGCTCTCCGCTCCCTCATTTTCTCTATGTAGTCTTCTCCCTCGGCAGAGGTCAACAATCCAGCCGGGGTCATTTTCGTAATACGCCCCAGTGCGGCTTCATCTGCGTTGGACAACTCCACCAAAATGAATTGTCCAAGTTGTGGTCGGGAAATTGCCTGTTGTTTGTAGGGAATTACTAAGTCAGCGGCGAACTCAAAACCTCGCTCGGCGAATCCTTTGAATGAACCGATGACATTTTCATTTGGAAACAGAATTGGGTCTTTGTCTTCACTCATGACGGTATCTTAAATCACCTGGGTCTTCGCGCAAGTGTCGGGCGCGTAGCGCTTTTTCGCGCTCTCCTTTCGACATGTTCGCAGTTATATGGTCAAACAGCAAGTCGTTCAGAAAAGAGAGTTCAATTCCCCCGATTTTAGCATGGTCATGTGCCTTTTGAATGCACATTGGAAAGTCTGGAATTGGAAAGCCGGGGCGAGCGTCCTCGGCCAGATAGCCGAGGATTTTTTCAGATTGGTCGGATTGTTGCACGAAAACATCCACCGGCCAAATAGGGTCCAAAGGATGGTCGCCGAATTTCACAAGAAACATCTCCGCCATGGACTGGTATTCTTGTCCGTCTGCCGTTTCCAGAGTGTCCAGCCAGCGCCGTTCGTAGAATTGTTGTGCGATTTCTTTCCGCACATGCACATAGCAAGGATAGTCTCGGTCAAACGCGCCCTCAAGCGACAGGGCAAAACGGAGTCGCTCCAGCAAGACGGTATTTTTTGCCACGCTGACGAAGAACATGTTCACCCCGCTTTTCTGCCGATGCTGTTCACAGGCGGCGCGGATATTTGAATCCAACTGATGAAAAACTTCCGGGTGGAAAGACCGGGTTCGCAATGCGCCTTCCCTCACCAGCAGGGTATCACTGCCCCATTCCCGTTCAGCGAGTAGGTGATAAAGCACCGCCCATTCCACAATGTCACGATAGATGCCCATCTTTTGCGGACGGGAAAGTCTTGCATTGCCCAAATAGGGCGACAAGTCTGACATGCGGGAGGCACCCAAGTCATGGCAAAGGCGGATAACCGGGTCAGTACGGGGCTGGCCAAAGAAGTCATCATCCACCGCCCCGGCAACTGCGTCCAACGCACATTCGCGGCCATTGGAATCCACCACGCGAACTAACTCCACAATAGCCGGAGTTCCGCCCGGTGCGGCGTTCAAGCGAATACGGTTATCCCCGCCGTCAGCGGCTACAAACGCCACTGCGCTGGCCTGTTGTCGACCCAGTTTGCGTACGCCATCTCTTACCTGTCCGGCGATTTCTCGCAGTCGCTCCAAATCTTTCCGTTCCGCCTCCCAAGCATCGGCGAGTTGACGCTTGACTATTTTCAAATCCAGATTTTCCAGTCCCATTTTCTAAACAAGTTGCTCCGCACGAACCATTTTCTCAGGGTTCACTGTATCAAAAAACATGGATGATGACATTGGTATCCGACAGGCTTTCTGTGCTCATTCGTTTCATCACGGGTGAACTTGCGCCAGCGAAATTTATAATTTAGTCTCCACACTTTTGCAAATAACAAGCCCGCGATTTTACTAATGAGTGTCTCGCGTTTTTACCAATAGACACCCCGCAGTTTTGATAACAAGAGGAAATAGTTCACCGTCATCGGGCATCTCCGTCCTTGTCGCGGCACGGGATAACGAAACGGGCAAACGCTCAAAACTTGCCGCTCAACCCGTCAATTGGCACAGCCCACAGTCCTTTTCCAAAACTGCCCGCATGTCCGCCGGCGTAAAGAACAACGCCCACAAACCGCCGCTTGCCCGCCATGTTGTCGCGAAACCACGCCAGATGTTTGAAATCCTCTTTCCTCGCAGTAGCGGCGGCTTTGACCTCCACACCCAGCAAAGCGCCGTCATCCCTCTCAATGATGAAATCTATCTCCCGCCCCTCTCGGTCACGGTAGTGGTATATCTCGTATTTGCCGCCCGCCGGGTCCGCATGAGCCGCCAGTTCGTTGTGAACATAAGTCTCCACCAGTTTGCCCGCGCTGTCGGAATCCCTTCCGACCCTCCCCGCGCGGAAACCGAGAATTGAAGCCATCAGGCCGCTGTCGGCCATAAGCAACTTGCTGCGCTTTCCAACCCGCCCGTAGTCGGTTTTTGTCCACGGAGGCACACGCTCAATCACAAACAACGCCTCCAGCGCGTTTATGTAAGACTCCAGCGTAGGGCGGCGGATGCCCAGTTTTCCGCCTATGCCCGCCACATCCATCTGCCTTGTTGACCACGCCGCCAGCGTCCTTGTCAGTTCGCGCATCGCCTCGTGCCGCCGGATGCGGGCGATGTCTGAAAGGTCGCGTTCCAGCAGGGCGGCAATATAGTCGTTGTGCCAGCGGGCGCGGGCGCGGCCGCTCTTCAATTTTACCGCTTCGGGAAACCCGCCCCTCAACGCCGTTTCTATTGTCCGCTCCCGGCCGCCCGCGCCGGGAACTTTGCCGCCGGTGAAATCCTTCCTGAAACAACGGTCTATAAAATCAGGGGCGGCTCCGGATATCTCCGCCTGCGAGAACGGCCTGAGGCGGACCTTCGCAATCCGCCCGGCAAGGGATTCACGCACGGCGGGCATGGAAGCGATGTTTGCCGACCCCGTCAGGATAAACTGACCGGGGCTGTTGTCTTCATCCACGGCCTTCTTTATCGCGGGAAGCAAGCGCGGAACCCGCTGGACTTCATCAATAATAAGAGTCTTGGTTTTCCCGCCGCGACGCACAAACCCTTCCGGGTCTGACTCCGCAAATTCCGCAAAAGTGGCGTCATCCAAAGTGCGGTATTCAACGGTATCGGAGGCAAGTTGCCTGACAAGGGTTGTCTTGCCGCACTGGCGGGGCCCGGCAAGCAGCACAATCCGCCGCTCGCGCATAAGCGCCTTGAAAGCCGCGCTCTGCCATCTGTCTACTTTTACACTCATTTCACTCCCGCGAAATTTATAATTCACTTCCCGCGTTTTTACTAACTGGAAGTCCGCATCTTTGTCAATAGCAAGCCCGCGATTTTATAAAAAAGAAGGTCGCGTTTTTACTAATAGTAAGCCCGCGAAATTTATAATTCAATCTCCGCGTTTTTGCTAATAGAAAGTCGGCGGATCTGCCTACAGTTTCCCCGTTACCGTGTGTATCCGCCCTTCAAACGCGGCTTTGATGGGGTCAAAACTGTCAGTGTTGTTTTCAGTGCGCGCCATGAACTTGTCTCTGCGCTCAACCTGCATAATCTTCTCGCTGTTTCTGTAGGCGACAAACTGCGAACCGCCGGTTTCCTCCGAGATTTTGCGAAGAATGGAGGGATAGGTTTTTGATCCGATGAATATGGAATGAATGCGGATTCCCTGCCGCCTCATCCGTTTTACCATGCCGCGCAACGGGCGAACCCTTCCTTGCGCCTGCCTGGCGAGGCGACCGGCATTCAGGTATTCCGGCAACTGCTTCTCGCCGCTTTGCGGACGGGAACGCAACCCCGGAGTCTCATCATCGTCCATTGATATGTCCCCCGAAGTGGGTATGCCGTCCGTTATGAAAAGCACATGCTTGTTTCTGCGCCCGCGCCCCCGAAACTCCGCAACCGTCCCCTTGAGCGCCTCCTCATAGTTCGTGTTGCCTGAACACTCCGTCTGCGAGGCGAGGTCAAGCAGGCGCGGATACTCCCTTGTGAAGAAGCCGCGCCCGCCGCCGCACCTTGCGTGAGGGTCGGCTTTATGGTTGAACTCAAGATATCCGACCCTCATGTTTTTTGTCCGCGCCAGTTCAATGACGCCGCGCACCACCGATGACGCCCAGTCGCTGTATTCGCCCATCATGGATGTGCTCACATCGCGCAAAACGGCTATCTCCCCGCCCGTGGATTCCTTTTCCCTCAACTGAATGCGCGGTAGCAGGGGCGAGGTGTTGTCAGACCAGAGGAAAAACTCCATAGGGTCGGAGTCTTCAATCTCAAGAGTGCGCATTCTTTTCCACTTCCTCGGCAGGCCGCCCGGATGGGACACTTTTGTCGCCATGCTTCTCTGAAAACTCCCCTCAAGAACCTTCATTATCATTTTGATATTTTTGGCGGTTTCGCGGTTTCTGCGCGCCGCCGCAGTGTTTTCATCAATATCCCCGGCGCGGAACGATTTGCTGGATGTGGTCTTTTCCGAAAGGTCTTTTTTCTCTTCCTCGCCCGCATCCTGGTCGGGCTGCCCCTTGGGGTCGGACGGAATGTCCATTCCCTCAGGCGGGGTCATCTTTTCCCTTTGAAGGTCTTCAAGCACGGCAAAGAAGGTTTCCCGCGCCTCGTCAAACTGCTCTTCGGTTTCCTTCTCTGCGTCCCGGTCGGGGAATTCCTGCTTTTCGTCTTCGGGAAAGTCTTTGTCAAACTCCGAGGCCGGTTCTTCCTCATCCGGCTTCTCGGGTTGTTCAGTCTTCAGTTGTTCGTTTTTTTTTTAGTGATTATCTGCTCAAGAATGGCGTCAAGTTGCGCGTAAACTTCCGGCGGAATGCGGAAAACGGTGATGTATTTCAGAACCTCAAGGTCTTTCATTGAGCAGGTTTTGCGGCCGTTGAGAACGGCGTGGGAGCGGATGATCTTCAGCGCCTTCACAAGGAAGGTTCTGTCCGTGATGAGAGAGTTGGTCTCATTGAGGCCGAAGTCTTCAACAAGGATGCGGATAAACTCCAGAAGCCCGTCCTGAACCTGCTTGGGTATCGGCGTTGATTTGACCCGCTCATGCAGTTCGTCAAGAGTCGCCCTCTCAAGAATTTTTGGCGGTTTCACATCCTCACCCCTTGATGAGTAAAGCGATATGATGTTTTCCGCAAGTTTCCAGTCTCTCTTGTATGAAGTTCCGAGGGACTTGATTTGCAGCACGAACCTGTCCAGATTGGCGGGGTCAAGCGGCTCGTTGTAGTATTCATCCGCAGTGGGGTTGCTGGTTGCGATTGCCGTCATCAGCGGCAGGTCGTCTTCAAAAAACTTTCTCTCGTTCAGTATCCGCAGGAGCACGTTCAGAGACTCTCCCGGAGCCCTTGATATGTCGTCAAGCAGGCATATTTCGGCGGTCAGAATGCCGCCTTTCACTATCTTCTGCCTGATGATTTCCTCGTCCCCGCTCGCCTCTTTGGATATCACCATGTCTCCCACGATTTCAGAAAGGCGGGTGTCTCTGTGGAGTTGGTAGAAGAAGAATTTGAGCCGGGCGCAGGAGGCGATTATCTCGGAGAGCATCGTCTTGGCTGTTCCGGGAGTTCCCTCTATGTATATGTGTTCCCTTGAAAGTATGCCGAGGAGAAGCGCCGTCTTTACCTCTTTGTGGCCGATTATGTGCCTGTCAAGCTCCTTCTGGATCTTCTGAAACAGTTGCTTGTGCATCTTCCGTCCCGGACGCTCAAGCATAATATACGCAAGCGCCCTTTTTAGCAACATCTTGATTTACGGAAAAATTTTGTTTAGATTAGCCTCTTAACACTTCCGATGAAGCCAACTTCAATAAAAATCAGCATCAGCCCGGACGGGCTTCTTCCCGAACAAAGCATTGAACTCGGGCGGACGCTCATGCCGGGCATACCGAAGAAACTTATGTCCGCCCTTGATTTTGAGAAGGTGGACGGCGACAGGAAAAACACCACTTTCATAGGCATTCTGCCGGTCTTTGTCGTTATCGGCGAGAAGACTCAGGAGATAGAGGTTGAACTCACGGTAGCCCACCCGGAGTTGCGCGACAAGGTTGTGGAGATATTCACCGCCGAGCCTCCCGCCGACCCGGCGGCGAAACCGGCGGTGAAATCCGCTGCCAAGCCCGCCCCCGCTTCCAAAGTCAAGCCCGCCGCCGCGCCGAAAAAGAAATCCGCTCCCGCACCCGCAACGAAGTCCACGCCAGAGCCCGCAACCAAGCCGGTTGCCAAGCCCGCGCCGAAGTCCGCATCAAAGCCGGAGACCAAGCCGACTGCCAAGCCCGCAACGAAGTCCGCATCAAAGCCGGAGACCAAGCCGACTGCCAAGCCCGCAACGAAGTCCGCATCAAAGCCGGAGACCAAGCCGACTGCCAAGCCCGCAACGAAGTCCGCATCAAAGCCGGAGACCAAGCCGGTTGCCAAGTCCGCAACGAAGCCCGCGACCAAGTCCGCATCAAAGCCGGCAGCCAAGCCCGCGCCGAAGCCCGCATCAAAACCCGCAGCCAAACCGGCTTCCAAGCCCGCAACGAAACCGGCGGCGAAGTCCGCGCCAAAATCCAAACCCGCGCCGAAGAAGAGTGCGAAGCCCGCTTCCAAAAAGGCGGCGGAGAAACCCGCCTCCGCAAAGAAGAGCCCCCCGGCGGCGAAAAAATCTTCAAAAGGGGGAAAAGGCAAGTAGCAGCCGCGTTCCCTCGCGTTTTGATATGCCCGAAAAAAAGATTGAACAGGCTCTCACTTTTGACGACATACTGCTTGTTCCGTCTCTTTCCGGCGTTTTGCCCGGTGATGCGGATGTTTCAACCCCGCTCACAAAATCCATCAATCTGAAAATCCCCCTGATAAGCGCCGCCATGGACACCGTTACGGAGTCCAGAACCGCGATAGCGATGGCTCAGGAGGGGGGAATCGGGGTGATTCACAGAAACCTTGACGTTGCCTCACAGGCGGCGGAGGTTGAAAAGGTGAAGAAGTTTGAGAGCGGCATGATAGTCAGCCCTCTCACCGTGCGGCCCTCCCAAACCGCAAGCGAGGCGCTTGAGGTGATGAACTCAAGGGGCATTACCGGGCTTCCCGTAACCGAGGATGACGGGACGCTTGTCGGCATAATCACCAACCGCGACCTCAGGTTTGAAAAGCGCCTGTCAAAGTCCGTCCGCGACATCATGACCCCGAAAGAGCGGCTGGTTACCGTCCGTGAGGGCAAGGTGACAACCGAGAAAGCGACCGGCCTTCTTCACAAATTCCGCATAGAGAAACTTCCCGTTGTTGACGCAAAGTTCCGTCTCAAAGGGATGATAACGATGAAAGACATTGAGAAAATACGCAGATTCCCCGATGCCTCAAAAGACAATCTGGGGCGGCTCAGGTGCGCGGCGGCGGTGGGTGTGGGACCCGACCGCGATGAGAGGGTTGACGCCGCGCTGTCCGCCGGGTGCGATGTCATATTTGTTGACACCGCGCACGCGCATTCCGACAGGGTCATTGAGAGCGTGCGCGGGATAAAGAAAAACTTCGGCGGCATTGAGGTTGTGGCGGGCAACATTGTAACCCGCGAGGCCGCAAGCGCGCTTATCTCCGCCGGGGCGGACGCGCTTAAGGTGGGTGTGGGTCCCGGCTCCATCTGCACCACAAGGGTTGTCGCCGGTGTGGGCATGCCGCAGATAACGGCCATTTCGGATGTCTGTTCGGTGGCGCGCAAGCGCGGCGTTCCCGTCATTGCGGACGGCGGGATCAAGTTTTCGGGGGATGTGGTAAAGGCGCTCGCGTTCGGGGCGTCTTCGGTGATGATAGGCAACATGTTTGCCGGAACGGACGAGGCCCCCGGGGAGACGGTTCTTTTTCAGGGCAGAACATACAAGGTTTACAGGGGCATGGGCTCTCTTGAGGCGATGCGCGGCGGGCTCAGCCGCGACCGCTACGCTCAGGAAGACATAGCGGAGTCCGGCAAACTGGTTCCCGAAGGCATAGAGGGCAGAGTTCCCTACAGGGGCAGCCTTGGGGGTGTGGTTTATCAGATAGTCGGCGGATTGAGAGCCGGAATGGGATATGCGGGTTGCGGGAACATCAAGCAGTTGAACAAATATTCAAAGTTTGTCCGCATAACAAACGCGGGGCACAGAGAGGGGCATGTTCACGATGTCATAATCACCCGCGAGGCGCCGAATTACGGTATGGAATAGGCGCGTCCGCGCAAGCAGAATGAAGCAAACCGTTCTTGTAATAGACTTCGGGTCTCAATACACGCAAAACATAGCCCGCCGCATACGCGAGCAGGGCGTTTTTTCTGAAATCAAGCCCCACACCGTTACCGCGGACGAGGTTAAAAAAATCTCTCCCTCCGCGATCATTCTTTCGGGCGGCCCCTCAAGCGTTTGGGATGAGGGCGCGCCCTCCCTTGACACCGCCATTATTGAATCCGGCGTTCCGGTTCTCGGCGTGTGCTACGGGATGCAGTTGCTTGTCCGCATGCTTGGCGGAGAGGTTGAGCATTCGGACGGCAGGGAGTTCGGCCCCGCCGAGATTGAGATATTGGACGGCGGCGGCCTGTTTTCGGGCATCCGGTCTCCCGCCGCCGTATGGATGTCTCACGGCGACAGGGTTGTCCGTCTGCCCGAAGGTTTTGTTGCGACCGCGCGCACCGCGAGCGCTCCGGTGGCGGCTGTAAGGCATGAAAAAAGGAGGATTTTCGGAACGCAGTTTCATCCCGAAGTGGCGCACACGCCCGGCGGCGGGGAGATGCTTTCCAACTTTCTGTTTAACATTGCCGGTTGTGAAAAGTCGTGGACGCCGGAGGCGTTTATTGAGAGCGTTGTGGCTTCCGTTAAAGAGCGTGTGGGTTCTTCGCGTGTTATCTGCGCTCTTTCCGGCGGTGTGGATTCTTCGGTAACCGCCGCCCTTGTTCGCGAGGCGGTCGGAAGCGCTCTTGTGTGCATATTTGTTGACACCGGGTTGCTTCGCCTCGGCGAGGGTGATGATGTTGTCCGCATGTTTTCGGAGTCGGGAATTGAGGTCAAGCGCGTAAATGAGGAGGAGCGTTTTCTCGGCAAACTCAAGGGTGTTTCCGACCCGGAGGAGAAGAGAAAGATAATAGGGCGCGAGTTCATAGCGGTTTTTGAGCGCGAGGCAAAGAGTATAGAGGGCGCGGAGTTTCTTGCTCAGGGAACTCTTTATCCCGATGTGATAGAGAGCGCGAGTGTGCCGGGAGCGGCGGTTACGATAAAGACGCACCACAATGTGGGGGGGCTTCCTGAGAGGATGAATTTGAAACTGATTGAGCCGCTCCGTGAACTTTTCAAGGATGAGGTTCGCCGGGTGGGGCGGGCGCTTTCAATTCCCGAAGTTCTTTTGAATCGTCATCCGTTTCCGGGACCGGGGCTTGCGATACGCATACTTGGGGAAATATCGGCGGAAGCCCTTGATATGCTCAAACGCGCCGATGCCATATACATTGACGAGATACGCAAGGCGGGGCTTTACGATAAAATCTGGCAGGCGTTTGCGGTTTTTCTTCCCGTCCGCACGGTGGGGGTGATGGGAGACAACAGGACTTATGACAATGTGATTGCGCTGAGGGCGGTTACAAGCACCGACGGGATGACGGCGGACTGGGCGAAGATACCGCCGGAGGTTCTTGAGAAGACTTCAACGAGGATAATAAATGAGGTTCGGGGAATAGGGCGGGTGGTTTATGACATATCCACCAAGCCGCCGGGGACTATTGAGTGGGAGTGAGAAGGGCGGGGATTCTTTTTCATGATTCAGTCTTTTGCCGATAAGGAAACCGAAACTCTTTTTAATTCAGGCGAAAACCGCAAGTTCGGCAAGGTTTCACGCGTTGCTTTGAGAAAACTTATTCAGGTGAATCAGGCAAGAGACCTTAATGACCTCGCCGTTCCGCCGGGCAATCAGTTAAAACCGCTTTCGGGGAAGTTGAAAGGGCGTTATTCAATTCGCGTCAATGAACAGTGGCGCATTGTGTTCAAATGGTCGGATGAAGGTCCTGAAAAAGTGGCGATGGTTGACTACCATTGACTTTGCCCGTATAACGCTATAGGTTATAACCGTTATGAGCAATCCAGTAACACCGGGCGAGATTTTGCTTGAGGAGTATTTGAAGCCGATGGGCATCTCTCAAAACGCCATGTCTCGCGCCATAGGGGTCTCCCCGCGCGCGATTAACGAGATAGTTCTTGGCAGGCGTTCCATTACGCCTACAATGTCAGTTCGCTTCGGAGCGTTTTTCGCGCAGTCTGATGAGTTTTGGCACGGCATTCAGGTTGAGTGTGATTTTCGCGCTCTGGCTTCCAAGAAGAAACAGTTAACAGCGAAAGTAAGACCGGCTTCATCTTTGTGAGCGGAGGCGTCCATAGTGTCCACCGGGTTCGCTGAGGCGCGTCCGGTCAATCGGAGGTGGCGAAACCGCCTACGAGTGAGAAGGAGAAAAATGGCTAAACTAAAACCCATACATCCCGGAGAGGTTCTGCTTGAGGAGTTCCTAAAGCCGATGAATATAAGCCAGTATCGGCTTGCGAAAAGCATCTCTGTTTCATCGCGGCGTATCAACGAGATTGTTCACGGGACAAGAAGCGTTTCCGCAAACACGGCGCTTCGTCTTTCAAAATACTTCGGCACTTCGCCGGAGTTTTGGCTCAATCTCCAACTCCGTTGCGACCTTGAGACGGAACGGGATAAGGTTGGAAGGAAGATTAACAGGGAAGTTGCTTTGCATAAGACCGTTGCTTGAAGAAGGCGGGGTGTCCCTTTTATAACGGCGGGCGGCGGAGTCGTCTGCAAGTCATTCCGTGCTCCGACACGGAATCCAGAAGGGGGTGGGGCGGAATGGCAGTTGTTACCATTTGGGCGCACAACTTGCTAATGGAATGTCAAATGTGGATGAATGGGTTATATTAACGCTTAATCATGAAGGCAAGTCCTACAATACGAAACTCTGCAAATAACTTTGTATGTCTCTATAGTCGCTTGTGTGGTTAGAAGATGTGTGAGCCATTACAGATTTATGATGCTCTTTGTAGCTTTCAAGACAAATCTTTATACAGAGGTTCCATAGATCTTCTAAATGCTTTGAACTTCACAAGTGAAAATGAGGGAATATACGAAACTGACGGGACAGTAGATGGTTTCAGAGATGTTTTCCTTGATCTATGTGAAAAGTGGACTGATAAAGATTTGTGTTTAATTAAGAGTTCTATTGATGAAGTGTATTTTCTCTTCCAAATCAGTAATGAGAATACATATATTGAGCCTTCAGAAAGCGATGACACTATTGCTCGATCACTTTTCTTTTTATGCTCTACTCTAAAGAATGCAAAACCTAGCAAATTGAATATCTCTAATCTTGCTTATGCTTTCAACAAGATTTTTCCCTCTCCTGTGATTTGTTTGTTTGTCTATGGTGAGCATATGGCGTTCGCCACATTCAGAAGGCGACCGCAAAAGAGAGATAGGGACTTGGATACACTTCAAGGCCCTCTTTTTGTACGAGGTATTAGTATAAAGAACCCTGATATTCACCAATCTCAACGTTTGTCGGAATGGAGGAAACAGGAAACATTCGCTGGAATAATTCAAGAAATTTTACACCTTGGTCGAGAAGAAGAAAAAGAAATGTCCGATCAAGACTTCTTCTCACAATGTGTTGATCTGCTTCTTCAAGACTTGCCACCTTCTTATCTTTCTAAACATGTTGATAGTGTCCAGAGAACAATTGCAACCCTTTCAAACTTCTTTGATAGGAACTTTTCTTCCAGAGGGACACATGTCAAGTTTGATATTTCAAGCAGAATAGAAGAGAGGATTCTGGAATATAAGAATGAAATTGACTCACAAAGTAGTGAAAACATTTTTAGAGCAGATACTGTTCATTCTTCACTTCTCTTTGATTACTAACCAAGTAACTAATTCAAACTCATCAGGGATTTCACTCTTTTTGGGAATAGTGCCATCTCTGCCCATTGTCTTTAACCTTTTTATTCCTTGTCTAAGAAAGTTTTTTCGTATGTTTTCAGTTGCCCCCTTTAAGAGATTGCTGTAGTGCCTCATTTCTTTTCCGTTGACCGTTTCTTTGTCAAACATTTCGCACAGGGACTTGTTAGGCTTGTTTTTGTCTCTACATAGTTCTCCGAACATTCCGAGAATGTGTTTTGCTTGTGCGTCGTAGGTGTATCTGACATTGCCATCTTCTCGCACGTAAGTGAGAAAATAAGGGTTTGTTGGGTGATCCCCTTGGTTTCCATCATGTTGACGCAAGCAGAATATCACTCCGGGTTTTATTAAGTCGGAGGATTTATCAGAATGAGTAACTGCATAGAGGCCGTAAGGTGAATTTTCCAGTGCCTTCCTGTTCTTCTCCAGATAGGACAGCAATTCAACAAGAAAATCATCCAATGTGAAATCGCTAAGACCTTCATTATCTTCCAGACCATCAACTCCTGAATCGCGCAGACTTTTCATTTGTCTATCTCTAAAGGTTATTTCTTGCTTTGATTCCTCTCTTAAATTGAGAATGTCATCCTCTCCTGTGGCTGTAGCGTCCATCAATGCCATTCTTGCTTCAACACGGCTCGTAAGGTTCAGGTAACGGTTAAGGTCTTCCGTAGGCCAGAAGTTGACCATTTGAATGTTTTTGTGGCGGCTTCCTATACGGTCTATGCGACCAAATCTTTGCATGAGGCGCACGGGGTTCCAGTGTATGTCATAGTTAATAACTACAGGACAATCTTGCAGGTTTTGACCTTCCGATATGCAATCGGTAGCAATCAATATGTCTATTTCATCATTGCTTTCGTTTTCTGAATCACGACCACGTGCTATTGGGGCAAAATTAGTCAAGATTTCCTGAAAACTGTTGCTTCCCATTTTACTTTTGTTTTCTCCTGTTCCTATAACCAATGCCATGTTGACTTGTTTTTCTTCCGCCCAACTTTCAAGATTCTTGTAAAGATATTTCGCTGTGTCAGCAAACGCTGTGAAAACCAAGCCTTTATTACGCACACGGCGATCATATTTGTCTTTTCTTGGAGATTGTATTATGCCTTCCAAGACTTTGCGAAGGCATTGCAGTTTGGCATCTCTTTGCTCATCAATTTGAGAGGACTGTGAGTGTATCTCCTGAAGCAAGGAGAGATCGTTTTGCAAATCTTTCTTCCATTCCTCAGTTTTCAAGTCTTTCAACTTATACTCTTTTCTCTTACCAACAATGAAGTCGTCATCTTCTTCATCATTGTCCGGAGTAGTGGCGTCTGTCAGAGAAAGATATTCATCTTTCTTTTTCTCGTAAAGGTCTATTTGTTCTATTATTTTCTCCATTTTTTCAATGGTGCGTCCCAGTGTCAGATTGAACGCATACGCTGAACTTTCCAGACGCTTCATCATGTTGACCCGCATCATTCCAATCAAGAAGTTTTCCCGTTCTTCTTGGTTCGCCAGATTGGACTGCTTTTTCTGTT
>JAPOUR010000015.1:0-39637 GCA_026708565.1 Candidatus Dadabacteria bacterium | reverse complement strand
GTCAATCAAGTATTTGGACGGAAGATAGACCGAGAGAGCAAATTTTTCTATCTTCTCATTCAAATCCTCGTAAGATAACTCACCTTGCGTGTCTGTCTGAGGATACTCATTTTGAGGATTCTCATGTTTTGGAAAACCTCCTATTTCCTCCATGGAATCAACATAATGCCGTTTTATGTGTTTTCGCGACCTCGCGATTGACACCCCGTCAATCAATCGTAGGAAATCAGCGCCGAGTTCTTTCAATAGGTCAGACTTGTTGCGATTTGGCACAGACTCCCATTTTTTAAATTGTTTCTGCGCTTCATTTAGCAACCTTTTGAGACTTGTAATTTTTAATGACTTGCTAAAGTATTTATCATTTGCTTCTGTCATCAACTCAATTTGGTTTCGTAAATCAGTCAAAGCCGTATTGACAGGTGTCGCGGACAGCATAAGGACCTTTGTTCTTGAGCCTTTCTTTATAACTTCTTCAATCAGTTGGTTGTAGCGACTGCGTTTTATTATGTTTCCCTCTTCATCTTTTCTATCTTTAGGCGCGTTTCGGAAGTTATGAGATTCGTCTATGACCACCAAACCAAAATTTCCCCAATTGAAATTGGAAAGATTAACTTCACCGGATTGTCCTGATTCCCTACCTAAATCGGTGTGTGCAAGTAAAGAGTAGGAAAATTTGTCCTCAGTAAACGGGTTGTGTTTGTAATTGGCACTAGCCCGATACAAGTTCCAGTTCTCAGATAGTTTTCTGGGACAAAGAACTAAAACCTTCTTATCGGCGATGAGCTCAAAGTATTTGATTACGGCAAGGGCGGTATAAGTCTTACCGAGGCCAACGCTATCTGCCAGAATGCAACCGTTATATTTTCGTAACTTATTTATTATTCCTTTTGCACCTTCTTTTTGGAACTTATAGAGTTTTTTCCATATTTGATGGTCGTAAAGATGGACATCTTTTAATGAGATTTCCTGTTTTTCTCTTTCTTTGATTTCCTTATTGAAAATATGGAACAAGGTTTTGAAGTATATGAATTCCGGAGACTGGTCTTCGTATAGTTTCTCCAGTTTGCCCAAAACGCTCTTTTTGACATCTTGAACAAGAAGGCTGTTGTTCCAGATCTTATCAAACCATGCCTTGAGAGCCTCGCGGTCACTGGAATCGGAAGGAACAACATTGATTTCTATATTAGGTCTTACGCCTTCTCCAAGACCGGACTTTGTAAAATTTGAACTGCCGGATATCGCAATGGTATCGTTCCCGTTCTGAATGTGATACATCTTTCCATGAACAAAGTTTGAAGTTACTGACTTCACTTCCGCTTTCTCTTCAATCCACTTGGCGCATTCTTTCGCCAAAGATTTTTGGTTGAGTTGGTTGACTGCTTCAAGGCCAGCTTCTGAAATAAAGAAGGGATTGAGTTCCTTCTGTTCCGGGTCAACGCTCTCCACGGAACTAGGGTCACCGAATAGAAACCTTACTTTGTTAGCGGTGTCCAGTTTGTCTTTCAGTACTTCATACCCATATATGGAGAAGTAGGCTGATACGATTGAGAGAGAGTTTCCCGGCTTCATGCTTTTTTTGAGGAAGTCGGAGACTTTAGTCTCTCTGTTATCTACTACAACCAACTGGCTATTGGTTTGTTGCTTGGTTCTTGTGCTCGCCTTGGACATAAGAAGCCAATAACTTACCAGCAAAACAAGGCTGTATGGAATGTTTGCAATGGGCAACGGGAAATTAATGAATGACCAGACAAAGCCATCCTCCCCCATCCCCTCTGGATTCCATGCCAGTTGCACAAGATGCAGAGAACACCTTGCGCTTGCCTACCACAACCAAGTTTGACCTTGTCGTTCCGAGCATTACAATCAATCTCACATCGGAGGTGGTGAAATATGAATAACGGCAAGTTTGTGGCTCTTGTATGGAAAGAGGGAGACAGTTTTGTTTCCGTTCTCAGAGGCACAAGCATAGCAAGTTGCGGCGACACGGCGGAGGAAGCGGTTGAAATGCTCAAGGAAGCCGCCGAACTGTATTTTGAGAACGTAAGCGAAGAACAGAAACGCGAAATCCTATGACCAAAGCGCGGCAATCGGAACTGCGTAGAGATTCTCGCCGAAAGCGGTTGTGTGGTCTCCGTCATAAAGAATGACGCCTATTCGGAAACGCTTCCCGGTAATCTGCTGAAACCTCTTCAATCCGGCGAAATCCCGATTAGTCAAGGTGGCGGTGGCTTTAACCTCAACGGCTAAACAGTCGCCGCCAAGGGTCTCCATGATTACATCCACCTCCGTCTTGTTCTTGTCGCGGTAGTGGTAAAACCGCAAGGGCTCTCCGGCCTTTCCCATCCAAGTCGCCTGTTTACGCAATTCATTATAGACAAAGGTCTCAAGCAATGGCCCCATACGGGTCGGCTCTTTGCTCAGACGCTCTTCGCTCTGTCCGCTGACGGCGCATATCATACCGGTATCAGCCAAATGCAACTTGGGGGTTTTCACCAGCCGCTTGGATTCGTTTGAATGCCATGCGGGCAACAGTTCCAGCAGAAACAACTGCTCCAAAAGCGCCAGATATTTTTTTACTGTTTCCCTGCTCAAACCCAACTTGTTACTCCACTCGCTCAAGTTGACCAGATTGCCGGAATGCAACGCCGCCAACTTGACAAGATTCAGCATCCGGGCGGGGTGTTCTACGCGCGACAGGTCGCGGAGGTCGCGCTGAATCAGCGAATTCAGATATTGCTGATACCATGCCCGCCGCCGCGCCTCTCCCTTGCGCTGCAAGGGCTCCGGAAAGCAACCGGAGACCAGCCGCCGCACAAGATGCTCCCTTACCCGCGTCTGCCGGGTGGAAGGCGCTTTCCCTTTCAGCAGTTTGCCGAGGAAACGGGGCTTGCTCTCCTGCAACTCGCACTCCGACAAAGTCATCAGACGCACCGCTTCTATACGCCCCGCGAGAGAGTCCGACAACTTGGGCAACAGAAAGGCGTTGGCGGAGCCGGTCAGCAGAAAACGCCCCGGCGTCCGCTTTTCATCCACGGCCTGTTTGATGGCGGCAAACAAAGAGGGCGCGCGTTGCACCTCGTCAAGGGCAATGCGGGTGTCCGGCAGGTTTCGGATGAAGCCAACCGGGTCTGCCCCGGCTGTTGCAAACTGCGTCTGGTCATCCAGAGTCAAATAGGTCCAGTCAGATTCGCCCATTTCGGATATGAGCGTTTTGGTCAGGGTGGTTTTTCCGGATTGACGGGCGCCCATAATGAATACCACAGGCGTATCCGCCAGAGCGGTTTTTATGTCTTGAGTGGCGTAGCGCTTATACATTACAGCATCCTCACAGGGCGGCTGATTGCTAATCAAACAGCGTCTAATCGCTAATATAATGCCGTCTAATCGCTAATTTATTACCGTCTAATCGCTAATCTATTGCCGTCCAATCGCTAATATAACGCCGTCTAATCGCTAATGCAAGAGGAATTTCGGACACAAATTCCCGCTACTTCTCTTTCTTCAAAAGCGCAAACTCGCCAAGCGAACAGACCAGTTCCCAGCCCTTGTTTCCGAGGTCATTCAACGCCTTCTCCATTCCGCCGCGCAACTTCTCGGATTTCACTTTGCCGCCTTCAACAGAAACATCAACACTGTGATTGGACGGGTCTTCAACCTCGCCCCTGAGAGGCACAACCTTGTATTGCCACTTCTTCATTTGCTTTCTTCAGCGGGAGCGGCCGCAGCCTCTTCGCCGCCGTCTTCGTCAATCGGAACAAACTCCGCGTTTTCGCCTGAATCGGGGATTTCACTAAGCGCCTTCTTGTAATCTTTTTTGGAAAATACGCCTTCCCCTATCTTCCTTTCCACAGTCCGCACATCAAAATCGGGCTTCTTCTCAGCCATGTTTTTCTCCTTGTTATGTGTAGAAACGGCTTGCCAATGCCGCCGCAGTGTTACAATCTATACGGTTTTGAAACAGGATAAAAGCATTCTGGCGGTTGACATAGGCAACACAAACGCCTCTCTCGCCGTTTTCCGCAACTGCTCCGCAGATATGGAGCGGTGGGAGACGGCGGCGCGCGCGGACGCGCCGCTTGCAGAACCGGACTCGCTCGCCCGCGCCCTTCAAACCCTCGGCGGCGGCATATCAGGCGCGGTTATCGGCTCGGTCGCCGGAGAAAAATACTCGGACAGGACGGCGGCAATGGTTGAGTCCGCCCTCGGCCTGCGCCCCCTCGTGGCGGACTGCTCAATGCAAACCGGCCTCACGCACACCTACAAAACCCCCGAGACTCTGGGTATTGACCGGCTCGCAAACGCCGCCGCCCTGTTTGCAATTTGCGGGGGCGCATGCGTTGCGGTTGACTTCGGGACGGCAACAACCTTTGACTGCGTTTCAGACAAAGGCGTCTATATGGGCGGCGCGATAGCCCCCGGCCTCGGCTCTTTCCGCGCGGCTCTTTCCGCCGCCCCCGCCCTTCCGGATACGGGTTTTGACTTTCCCCCGTCTCCTCTTGCGCAAACCACGGAAGACTGCGTCCGCTCCGGCACAATGTTTGGCTACGCGCGCATGGTTGACGGCATGACCGGAGCAATGGTCGGGGAGATGGGCGCGCCCCGCGCGCGGGTGGTTGCCACGGGCGGGTTTGCCCGCGCCGTCTGCGGGGAGTGCCGGAGCGTTTCGGAGGTTGACGACTTGCTGACTCTTAAAGGTCTGGCAATAATTCTGATTGAAAATGAAGGACTTCTTTCTGTATAAAAAAGAGACTGAAAAGCCCCACTATGTTCTCATCGCCGGAGACAGGGTTTGGCTCATCCCGTTCACGGCGGATATTGAACCGGGCAAAGGGCGCATGGCAATAGAGTCTTCCCGTGAAGAGGCCGCGGTCAATTCCGAGCCCACCGAACTGGTTGAAAGCGGCAAGGTGGCTTTCAGCAAAGAGGACGGCGGCAAGATTGAGTGCGTCTTTTACGGCAGCGGCGGCTCGTTTATGAACGGCGGCTTTGTGTTCGTTCTGCCCTCGTGGGGAAGGCACACGCAGCGGCGGCTCTGGGTGGTCATCAAATCAAAATCAAACGGGGAAACCCCCGGGGAGGAAACGGATGATAAAACACATAGTGATGTGGAAACTCAAAGACAGTAGGCAAAACGCGCCCGCGCTCAAGGCGGCGCTTGAGGGGCTGAAGGAGAAAATTCCGCAGATAAGGGCGATTGAAGCGGGCGTAAACTTCAACCCTTCGGATTTTGCGGCGGATGTGGTTCTGTATTCGGAATTTGATGACGCCGCCGCCCTTGCCGCCTACCAGAGCCATCCCGACCATGTGAAGGTGGCGGAGTTTTTGAAGGGCGTCGCCACTGACCGGCGCGTTGTTGATTATGAAGTTTGACCTGCGCGGGCGGTTTTTTCCGCTGTTTCTTTTACTTTTTCTGCTTCCGCCGCCGGCTTCCGGTTCGGGGGGCGGGGCGGTGAGCGCGGCAAACCCGCACGCCGCGCGGGCGGGGGTTGAGATTCTCCGCAAGGGCGGCTCGGCGGTTGACGCGGCGATAGCGGCGCAGATGGTTTTGAACCTCGTTGAACCGCAGGCTTCGGGTGTGGGCGGCGGCGCGTTTATGCTTCACTGGGACGGCGGGGCGAAAAAACTTGCGACTTTTGACGGAAGGGAAACCGCGCCCCGCTCGGCGGACGAAAATCTTTTCACCGATGAGGGAAGCCCGATGCGGTGGGCGGACGCCGCCGCAGACGGGCGCTCTGTCGGAACGCCGGGGCTGCTTGCCATGCTTGAAAAAGCGCACCGGAAGCACGGGAGGCTGAAGTGGAAAACTCTTTTTGAACCGGCATTCCGCCTCTCAAAACGGGGTTTTGCCGTTTCCCCGCGCTTGAGTGAAATGGTCGGAAAAAATCGTGAAGGGCTCGGCAAATATGAGAAGTCCCGCTCATATTTCCTTACCGCTTCGGGAGAACCTCCCGCCCCCGGCTCGGTTTTGAAAAATCCGGCTTTTGCGAATGTTTTGTCCAAAGTGGCGCGGAAAGGACCCCGCGCTTTTTATCGCGGACGCACAGCGCGAAAACTTGTCCGGGAGGTTAAGAGGGCGGGCGGCGGGCTTTCCGTTTCGGATTTGCGCGGTTACAAAGCCAAAGAGCGCGAGCCCGTTTGCGGCTCATACCGCTCATATCTTGTTTGCGGAATGGGGCCTCCGACTTCGGGAGGGATGACGGTTCTTCAAATCCTGAAAATGCTTGAGCGGTTTGACATGGCGTCTTTGGACCCGATGTCCGCAAAGGCGGCGCACCTTTTCACGCAGGCGGCGCGCCTTGCCTACGCCGACCGGAACGTTCACATTGCCGACCCCGATTTTCACCATGTTCCGGTCGCCGGGTTGACCGATGCGCAATACCTTCAAAAGCGGTCGCGTCTCATAGACGCTCAAAAAGACATGGGCGGCGCGGCGGCGGGAATACCGGGATGCGCGGCAATGCGGGGCGGCCCGCTTGAGTTTCCGTCAACAACCCATATATCGGTTGTTGACGGACGGGGCAACGCCGTTTCAATGACTTCAAGCATAGAGAAGGCGTTCGGTTCGGGAGTGATGACGGACGGGTTTCTGCTGAATAACCAACTTACGGATTTTTCATTTTCCCCGTCCGGCAAAGACGGCTGCCCGGTTGCCAACCGCGTCCGGCCCGGCAAGAGACCCCGGAGTTCAATGTCTCCCACGATTGTGTTTGATGAAGAGGGGAATCTCCGTCTCATTGTCGGCTCTCCGGGCGGGAGCAGGATAATCAATTATGTCGCCCGTTCCGTTGTCGCCGTTCTGGACTGGGGGCTGGATGTTCAGGCCGCCGTTGCTCTCCCCCATTATGTAAACCGCAACGGAAAAACGGAACTGGAACGGGGCACGGAGGCGGAACTGCTCGCCCCCGCCTTGAGGGAAATGGGGCATGAGGTGGTGATAAGTGAACTCACCAGCGGGCTTCACGGGCTTGAGTTTGCGGACGGAAAAGTCCGGGGAGGGGCTGATCCCAGAAGGGAGGGGGTTACTCTTTTTGCGGATTAAAACCGCGTTTCGCCCCGGCTGATCTTCACCCGCGAGGTGGAAAACGCCGAGACTTCAGGGGGAGCAATCCGCCCCTCTTTGAACAGATGAAAACCCAGCGCGGCTATCATGGCGGCGTTGTCCGTGCACAGGGAGGGAGACGGAATTGCAAGGCGGACGTTTTCCCTTTTGAACACCTCCGCCGCCTTTTCCCTCAGCCGCGAATTGCACGCGACACCGCCCGTTATTGCGAAATTTTTCACCCCGGTTTTGCGGACGGCGAGAAGTGATTTCCCGATAAGCGAGTCAACTATCGCCTCCTGATAACCCGCGCATACATGAGGAAGTTCCCCGGCGTCCGGCGGGCCGTCTCTTTCTATTCCGTACGCCAGCGCCGTTTTAAGCCCGCTGAAACTGAACCACAGCGTGTCCGTATCCGCGAGAGGGCGCGGGAAACGGATCTTTGAAGGGTCTCCGCTTTTTGCGAGCCGGTCTATCTCCGCCCCGCCCGGATATCCGAGGCCGAGCGCCTTTGCCCCTTTGTCAAACGCCTCGCCCGCCGCGTCATCGCGCGTTGTGCCGAGAACCTCAAACTCCGTGAGCGTCCTGACAAGAAACAGGGTGGTGTGCCCGCCGGACACCACAAGGGCTATGAACGGAACTTCAACCCCGCCCTCCACGGCGACGGACGCGGCGTGGGCGTGCAGGTGGTTGACCGCGACAAGCGGCTTGTCCAGCGCGACGCTGAGCGCCTTTGCCGAAGTAAGCCCTATCAGCAGGCAGCCCAGCAGACCGGGACCCTGCGTTACCGCTATCGCGTCCATGTCGCGCAGCCGCGCGCCCGCGGTGTCAAGGGCTTCCCGCAAAACGGGGATGATTGCCTCAAGGTGGCTTCGCGATGCGAGTTCCGGCACCACTCCGCCAAACGGCCTGTGCTGCGACACTTGAGACGAAACAATGTTTGAGAGCACCTCCCCGCCGTTTCTGACCACCGATGCGGAGGTTTCATCGCAGGATGACTCTATGCCAAGAATCAATGCTTCGCCCATGGTTTAATTCTACACTGCCCGCGCCGGTGTGGTATATTCTCGCGGACGGAAGCGGCATGGCGGAAACATCAATTGAGCGGCGTCCTTTTCCGGGTTCGGAGAAGGTTTATGTTGAGGGAGAACTGCACGGCGGTTTGCGTGTGGCAATGAGGCGCGTCCGTCTTGAGCCCACAAACGGGCTTCCGAACCCGCCGGTTGACATTTACGACACAAGCGGCCCCTACACCGACCCTGAAGCGAGCATAGACGTTCACGGGGGCCTTGAGCCCCGGAGGCGCAAGTGGATAGAGGAAAGGGGGGATGTTGAACCCGCCGCCGGGGGCGCGCCCGGAGGCAACGGGTTTTCCGCCCGCCGCCCGCTCAGGGCGAAAGGCGCAAACAGGGTGACCCAGATGGCTTACGCCCGCCGGGGCGTCATCACTCAGGAGATGGAGTATGCGGCTATAAGGGAGAACTCAAACCCGGAGTTTGTCCGCGATGAAGTGGCGCGGGGCAGGGCGATAATTCCAAGCAACATCAATCATCCCGAATCAGAGCCGATGGTGATAGGGCGCAACTTCCTTGTGAAGGTGAACGCCAACATAGGCAACTCGGCTGTAACATCAAGCGTTGAGGAAGAGGTGGAAAAAGCGGTGTGGGCGTGCCGCTGGGGCGCGGACACGATAATGGACCTTTCAACGGGCAAACGGATACACGAAACCAGAGAGTGGATAATACGCAACTCTCCCGTTCCGGTCGGAACAGTCCCGATATATCAGGCGCTTGAGAAGGTTTCGGGCAGTCCGGAGGAACTCACATGGCAAATCTACCGGGACACCCTAATAGAGCAGGCGGAGCAGGGGGTTGATTATTTCACCATACACGCCGGAGTGCTTCTCAGATACATACCGCTCACCTCGGAGCGGCTTACGGGCATTGTGTCGCGCGGCGGTTCAATAATGGCAAAGTGGTGTCTTTCGCACCACAGGGAAAATTTCCTTTACGAGAACTTCGGGGAGATATGCGAAATTATGAGGGCTTACGACGTGTCTTTTTCTCTGGGAGACGGCCTGAGGCCCGGCTCAATAGCGGACGCCAATGACGCGGCGCAGTTTGCGGAGCTCCAAACCCTCGGCGAACTTACAAAAAAGGCGTGGGAAAACGATGTTCAGGTAATGATTGAGGGCCCCGGACACATACCGATGAATCTGATAAAGGAAAATGTTGACAGGGAGGCGGAGGTCTGCGGTGAAGCGCCTTTCTATACGCTTGGCCCGCTTACAACCGATATTGCCCCCGCCTATGACCATATAACCTCGGCCATCGGGGCGGCGGAAATAGGCAGGCACGGGACGGCAATGCTTTGCTATGTTACCCCCAAGGAGCATCTGGGGCTGCCAAACAAACAGGATGTGAAGGAAGGCGTTATCGCCTACAAGATCGCCGCGCATGCGGCTGACCTTGCAAAGGGGCATCCGCTTGCCCGCGTCCGGGATGACGCGCTCAGCAAGGCGCGTTTTGAATTCCGCTGGAACGACCAGTTCAATCTCTCTCTTGACCCTGAAACCGCGCGGGAATATCACGATGAGACGCTCCCCTCAGACAACGCCAAGAGCGCGCATTTCTGTTCCATGTGCGGGCCGAAGTTCTGCTCAATGGAGATAACGCAGCAGATAAGGGAATATGCGAAAGAGCGGGGAGTTTCCGAAAAAGCCGCCGTCCGCAAGGGTCTTGAAGACAAGGCGAAAGAGTTCAAGGAAAAGGGCGGAAACATTTACTCCGGAGACAAGACGGCGTGACGGTTTTGGCGGGCATGTAATGAAAGTTTATGTGACCAGCGTCTTTGTAGATGACCAGGACAAAGCGGAGAGGTTTTACACTGATATTCTTGGCTTCAAGGTTAAGAACAATATTCCTTTGGGTGAAAATCGCTGGTTGACTGTCGTGTCCGGTGAAGACCCTGAGGGAACGGAAGTGTTACTTGAGCCAAGCAGCCATCCTGCCGTTAAACCCTACAAGGATGCGCTGGTTTCCGATGGCATTCCGGCGCACTCTTTTCAAGTGGACAATCTTGATGCAGAGCGGAAAAGACTCGGCGACCGGGGCGTGAACTTTGTTCAAGAACCGGTGGATGCGGGGCCGGTTCGCGTGGCGGTGTTCGATGATACCTGCGGGAATCTTATTCAGTTGGTTGAGATGATAGATACTGAGCCAAGCTGACAATGAAAGAGAGATAGCGGATTCAGGTCAGGAAAGGAAGTGTGAATTTTGAAGGCTGGCGCGAGGCGGTTCGCGCTGTTGAAAGATGCCTGTTTCGGTTCAAATACGCCATTGGACAGCAGACATCGGGTTCATTGGTGAACGGTAATTCGTTATGCATGGCAGGATGTTATCTGATACTGTTGATGTGTTGTATGAGATTAAGGCGGGTTAAATCAACATGTTAACTCTTTTGCGAGGGCAAAAGACGGACATGCGGACAACAGCAGACGAATTCGTGCTGACTTAAAACATTCCGCTGTAGCGCAAGTAACCCCGGTGCTCCGGTGTTTCGCCTATACGGGAAACGGTCTCAAATCCGGCACTCAGGCCGTTGTTTGTCTTAAAATTGATTCCGCCCGAACGGACAACCGTTGACCTCAATTCCATCTCGCTTCTTGCGAAGATTTTCAGAATGCCCCTCTCCTCCGGAAGAGCAATGCTGTAACCAGCTTCAAAGTTGTAACGCCTCTCTCCGGTCTCCGCTTCTATCTGGCGACCGTTTGCACCGTTTTCCCAAAGATCATCTCTGCGGTCATTCGTTGCGCCCCATTTCGGAGAGAACAATGCATAGGGGCCCGTGCTTCCGTGCGACCAGAGAACATTGCCGGAAAAGCCGTATTCGCTTACTTCCTCGCTGTGGTACACAAGATAACGACCGTCAACATTAACGGTTACTCCCGCGGACGGGACTCGGAAGTTCACACCGCCGCCACCCTCAAGGCCGCTTCCGCCAACCGTGTCTCCAAAATCGCCGCGATACGCCAACTCAACTGAAACACCGGCCGAAGAGCCGCCTGACATTGCCGTCTCAAACTCACCCTCAAATCCGCAACGAACCGTTCCGGCATCGGAATCAATTCCATTGTCTTCCGAAATCCGGGCGAGTACAAGGTCGCCGATTGCATTAACCCTAACCGTTCCGCCGCCGATGGCGGCTTCATACAAAAGACCGCTTCCGCCCGCTCCCGCCATCATATACATCACATTCCTTTTGCGGGTGTCGCCTCCGGTTTCCGTCGTTTCGTTGTCTCCCATTCCGTAGCCTACTGTTCCCCAGAACGTCATCCGGGTGTCGGGACGCCAGCCGAAATACGGGTGAACACTCCACACAAACATCTCGTGCGTGCCTTTCGGATCGGCTACGCCGCCGCCCGTTTCGTAATCAGCGGCGGTCTGAAAAAGGTTGAAACCGATGCCCGCAAGCACATTGTCCGTCAAAAGCGTGTCCGCCCCTATCATTCCGCCGACAATGCTACCGTCAAAGTCTGGTGCATTGTTTTTGTCTTCCACCTCAAACGCCTTGTAGTAGCCACGTCCCCAGACGCCCAAACGGTCAAACGGGCCTCCGGAGTCGACAATCCATCCGCCATTTTTAGCCGCAAACGCAAATGCAAGGTCAGGCAGTTCCAAATTGGGCAACTCCGCCCGTTCGTTTTTCCTTGCCGCTTCCGCCGCAAGGAATTGTTTCCATCCCCTCCCATGCACGGAAACACCGTTGTTTCCCAGACCGTCAAAAGCCGCATTCACTCTGCCGCCTACGGTTTTCGCCGTCTGTAATGCGGCAACGGCCGCCGCTTGCGGCAAAACGGCTTTGTTGGCTTCCTCCGTGACCAGGGTTTCATCATCCCGTATCGTTCCGGTCGCCGTTACGGTGTCGGGAGCCGGGTCACCGATGAAACTCGCGCCCGTCAGGTTTGATAATTGAACAATGACCACGCCGTTACCATCCTGTTCCGTGTTTCCGGTCGTGTCCACGGTGAACATTCTTTCCGCCTGTCCCGCATTAATGGTCAGCGTAGTGGCGGGGGCGCTTGTATAGCGTCCCACCGTAGACCCTTGTGTGAGGGTCTGCCAAGTGAAGGTTACATCATTGACGGAAGTAGCCGGATTGTTGCTTCCGTCCGTCAAACGCGCGGTGAAGGTCAGTGTTTCTCCTTCGCTTGCAAAAACATCATCAACCGTAAGAACAGGTGGACTGTCATCAGCGTCAGTGATAGTAACTGTTGCCGTTGCTGTTTGGATGCCAGCCCCCATTTCGCCCGACAGAGTTACCGTAAATGTCTCGTCTTCCTCTCCGTAAACAGTGTCCGGCAAGATCGGAATCATTATAGTTTTCTCCGTTTCTCCCGTAGCAAAATTCAGTGTCCCCGATGTGTCCGTGTAGTCGCCGGGTTCCTCCGCCGTTCCGTCCGAGGTTGTATATTGCACCGAGGCCTCTTCGTTTATCTCCGTATTCAGCGCTACAGTTAGAGTAATACTGTCCGCATCTTCACTCACAGTCGGTGCGACCGGCGAGATTGAGAATGCGCGGTCATTGTCAATAATTTCTACGGTAACGGTGTTTTGTTCGCCTACACCGTAGGAAAACTGCTCTCTTGGGTCCTTCGGGATGAGGGCGATTGTTATAAACCCGTTGGACTGGGGAATGTTATTGTCCGCCACATTGTAGGTGAACCAAACTATGGTGTTATCTCTGCGAATGTGCGGAGTGGAGGGGTCTACTCCACTGGGACTGAAACTCCCCATGTAGCCGTCACTGATATTGAGGTCGTAATTAAGGGTAAAGTTATATGAACTTTCAGCCGCGCTCCGCGCGACGGCAAATGTGAATGATACTGACCCGCCTTCCGTAACGACAGCGCTACTCGCACTGACTGTTGCCAATGTGCCCTCATTATCCAGAATGGTGCCCGTTGCCTCACTACGAATGAGATTCAATTCCCCGCTCGGACTTGACAGTCTGACCAGAAATCGTTCATCCACAGTTCCCGACGAAACTCCCACGTTAGCAGGAATGTCCTCATTTTCTGAGTCATCGACAATCGCCACCCCTATTGTCTTTGTGGTCTCACCGCGTGCAAACATCAGTGTGCCGCTTGTTGCCGTATAGTCAGTTCCCGCCGTTGCTGATACCGGAGTGGCATCGGCGGTTGCATAATTCACCATAACCGTTTCCGTCTGCGCCTGACTAATCGTTACTTCAAAAATCATTGTTTCGCCCTCAACCGCATGGGCGTCCGCGATGGAGAACCCGGCCTGTTCTTGGGCCTCCGCTGGAGTTGCCGCAAAGCCAAGCGACAGCAATGCAACGGCAAAACAGATTGCTACCCGCAAGATGAAAATGGAAGCGTGCTGTTTGATGGTTTTCAAAAGGGTTGTTCCTGAACAGGTTGGTTTTGCTGATTGTAATAAATAGGGGAGATATGTCAATGGCAACCCCGCCACCATAATGACAATGACTGTTTCCTCGGTGGCAAACTGCTACTCTACCAAGAATGGTTGAAGTCTTTTTTCTGAAACCATTTCTTGTGAATCTGACTGGCTTAAAGGTGGCGGGCGCAGAAGCCTACCTTCCTGTCATTCCTTGCTCCGACAAGGAATCCAGAGTGGGTGGGGCAAATTGTTATACATGAAGGGTGATCGGCGTTGTGTAGGTTTTGAATAGTCAATCTATGTCAATTGTAGGCGAGAAGACATGCCACAATGATAATCAATCATCCTTTGACATCGTATCAAAGTGATAACTACACAGGCTACCATTGCTATGTAGGTAGTCATCCAGAGTCAACTCTTGTCCGCAAATGCCACAGTTTTTGTCTGACAAAGTGAAGTCGCAATACGGATTAAGGCACTGACCTTCTGCGAAAACATAAGTTTCCTTGAAGCACTCGGGACACGTATCTATTACTGGTCCGGCGCCATCTTTTATAGCGATGTAATTGTCTCCCCGGAGACTTTCTTCTAATGCTACCTCTATTACACTATCTATATCCGATTTCTCATCACATTCAGAGCACACTAAAATCAAGTCCTCAGGATGAATGGTTGTCTTGTTGTTGTTTTTAATTAGTGTAGACGAGCACTTCTGGCAATGGAAATCGTTTAATGAGCGTTCTATAGTTGCACTTCCCCAAACGACCTTATTGAAACTTTCCCTACAAGCATCTTGCTCTCTCTTCAAAACTTCCGCTTCTCCAAGCAATATATTCCATGCTTGCTTACCTAAAAGTTGAGGCGGAGAAGTTTCAAGTTGATTCACAATCACATCGCGAATAATCGGCATTGCATCCGCGACCGCTTCTTGGATTAGTGCGGGTGCATGGTTAGGGTGTTTGTGTTCTATCTCATTGCGAATTTTCCCAAGGCGACCTAGTTTTGATAAATTGACTTGTATTTGAAGTTGTTTGAAGCATTCTTCTATTTCAAGGCGACCAACAGTATTTCTGCCAGCACCAACGAATATTATGGTGCCATCGGCCTGTTTTTTTGCTTGTTTCTTGGCGAAAATGAGCACATCTTTAGATTCTGGAGGTGACAGTCTACGCAGAACTTCCTTACAGAGCAGAAGCACCCCAGAGTAAAGGTTACGTGTAGCAGAAATGATGCGACGCTTATCATCAGATTCAAAGTCTTGCAATCCCAATTGGATTGAAGATATCGCGTTTTGAAGTAGCGGGTTAACTACATCTTTAGTGTCATCTTTGCCCACACTCATAGCACTTTCTTTACAAAACTATTATATCAAGCAGGTCTTATTACGGGCAACCCTTTATGTTGACTGCTACTCTCCCGAATGGTTGAAGCCTTCTTTCTGAAATCGCTTTTTGCGGGTCAGACGGGGTGAAATCCGGTGGTAGCGGAGCCACCTTTACGTCATTCCTTGCTCCGACAAGGAATCCAGAGGGGGTGGGACAGAAATTTTTTGAGCAGAGTAAGCCCTACTTGAAAGTAAGTGTTGGCACTTCTTCTTGACAAGTGGCTGTCCGTGCTTAATTTAGAGATGAGTCATACATCGCATAGGTGGGTGATTCAAGGAGAATTTATAATGAATAAAGCATTAGTATATAAGATAACGGACCTGAGAAAATTCTGTAGCAAATCAGGTTTGATACGGTTGAGCAAAGTAATATATGGTATGGCAAAGGACGGCACAATCTACAAAAGAGGTGGCAAAAGTTACAAGAGAGATGGCGATTGTGAAAGTTACATGAATGCTGTTACGGAACTTCATGATTTGTAACAGCGTAGCGGGTTAGGCATCGAATGTTATAGGCAGTAAGAAGATTCTTACTCAACCTTCTCAAGATGAACAGCCCCATAGTCAATCTTGTATGTGCAGAAGTCAATGTTAGACACTTCTGACAAGGATCTTTCCACCTTCTTGTCTTTTTCTGTGGCGATTATTACGCCTCGGACTACCTGACTCTTCTTTGCCAATTTCTCTTTGACAAAGCCAATGTAGCGCTGGCATTGCGCGACAACGGTATCGGGGGCTTTGCTCACTTTCAGTTCAACTACAAGAAAGGTTTTTCTGTCTTTGCTTATAGCAAGAATATCAATCCGTTCTTCCAAGTCTGTAGGGTATTGCTTACCGCTTCGCCCTTCCGTGTCTCTGTAAATGTCAAAGCCCTTGCCAAAGACAGTGTTCTCCCAATGTGAACAAAGAAAATTTTCCAACTCCGCTTCTGTAGAGAAAGAAACTCTATGAGCGTTCGAGTCATCCACTTTTATGTAAGATTTGTCGATATTTGTTTTGTCACCTCTTAGACTTGTTGGCCTGAGTAAGTTTGATATCTCCTGTCTCTTCCCTTTCTCTTCCCCCAGTCCAAAGGCCGACATCAGTGCCACCTGATTTTTTCTCTCATTTTCCTCTCTCTCTTTCCACAGGTCAAAAGCCGTCCAACCACCATTATGCCTCGTTTCTATATCCGCCCCTGCTTCTACCAATACCCTTATTGCTTTGGTATGTCCTTTTTTCACTGCCTTCATCAGAGCCGTCCCGCCGTATCTATCCCTTGCTTCTATGTCTGCTCCCGCTTCCAGCAATGCCAGTATTGCTTTAGTGTTTCCGTCAGCCGCTACCCGCATTAGAGGTGTCCAGCCTTTATTATCTTCTGTTTCCTCTATATCCGCCCCTGCTTCCAGTGATTCCCATATTGCTTTGGTATCGCCATCCTCTGCCGCCCGTATCAACGCCGTTTTCCTATCATCGCTTGCTATTTTTTCCATCTCTCGCCCACTCCTGTCATTGTTTAATTGAATGGCGGAAAACCTAATAGTAACAGCCGTTTCTGTCAACGGGGAATTCCCCTTGCCCTCTCTGGATCGCTCGGAATGACGGGAGAGGTCTATATTCACCTACCATTGGCACGGGCAACGATACTTGAACAATGATCCAAAAGACTTTCAAAATCCTCAACTTCTTCCCATAATAAACCGTCATCAATCATATCTTCGTAGTCCTCTCTCAAACTGTCTCTCGCAGCGCCTTTCGGCACAAGGCACAGCCCTCCACTAACAGCGGCCTCGTAATCAATGATCTTGCCATCATCTCCCTTTTCAGCAAAAAATACGCTCTTGTGCTTTGCAACACTCCGGGCTAAATCCCTGTCACTTATTGCGGAGTCAGCGATACCCGCATCATCCAGTTTGACAAGGTCGTAAAAGTGCCGCGAGAAGCGTTTTCCTCTGAGTCTCTTTTGAAGGCAGTAGACGTGAATCGCCGTGGCTTTTTCCCAGAAAGTGCGCTCCGCTTTCATCGTATTGGGACGCGCAATTGGGAATACCAGCCCGTCATCAAGCAAGTCGGCGGCATCACAAGTTACTCCATGAACACTCGCCGGTTCGCCTGTTGAGCGCGCCCCGAATTCAAGCATTACCCGAGGGGCAACATAATTTGACCCGGCTATTGCAGGTTTGTATTTGATAAACAGTTTGTCATTTTCCGCGCTCGTCGTAGCATTTAGTTCTTCTTGACGAATGGTTCGGTCTATCTGCGGTTGCACAGACCCTGTAACCCAATCCGGCAGACGTTTCCGAATTTCTTTGGACCAGCGCTTCTCTTGACTGCCCGTTTTAGGTAGCGCCTCACCATCTGCGCCTATCAAGTCCGGAATAATTTTCCGAATGTCATAGGTAATATCCACATCTTCCGAAAAACGCTTGATTACATTATGCGCTTTGGACAAAGATGTGCCGCCCTTGAAAACCAGATGTTCTCCAAACGGCGATTCAAAAAGGGTTTGCAACGCCCAAACAACCCAAACATCCTTTTCAAGCAAGTGAGCGGGCCGTCCGGACTTCGTAGCCGCGACTTCCAGCGCATTACGCCGACTCCTCGCGGACAAACCCATGAATCTCTCAGCCATGCGCCACCTTGTTGACACTCAAGGCCAACCATGTCGGCAGTTGCGGTGTGGCGGCAACCAGTTCCTTAAAAGCGGAGGAGGGGAGGACGCGCTTCAGTTTTTCAAGCGCCGCGCCGGTTTCCTCCGGGCCTAACCAAGCCAGCGCGCGGACCGCCTGCCCGGCGGGACGACCAGCCAAAGCCAGTTGCCAGCGGGGAGCGTGCCGGAGTTCCACAATCTGCCCGCCGAGGCTCATCTCGCGGCTGCGCCCCGATGTCAGATAGATATACCGCACCGGCACCTGAGTTGTAAGTCCGAGATTGTTTGCAGCGGCTGCGCCGCCGGACACGATGACCTCTCCGCACTGCCGGGCCAGCGCACGGATTGCCAGTTCCACCGAGGGAGGCCGCTTGCCGAAGCGGGTTGAGACCGGACGGAAATAAAGCCCCCGCCCGGCGCGAATCAACCGCCCGCGCCTTGCAAGGCGCGACAGGGCCTGATCCACCGCAGCGCGTTTGCCGAGATGGAGCAGGCTTTTGGCCGCGACGGGCGCCCCTTCGGGCAATCCGCCGACATGGGCCAGAATTTGGTTGCTAATGCTTGTCATGTCAGAAATATAGGCGAGTTTCTGACACCTTGCAAGCGCTGATTTCAATTAGTAATCAACCGTAGCACTGAAAGGGAAGCAAGAAATGAAGAAAGTGATTCTCTCCCCTTGCGCCCCTTCCCGTTCATTATAAACTAACCCCCAATCTCCCATGCCCAAACGAACGGATATACAAAGCATACTGCTAATCGGCTCCGGCCCGATAGTTATCGGTCAGGCGTGCGAGTTTGACTACTCCGGCACTCAGGCGTGCAAAGCGCTCAGAAGCGACGGATACAAAACCATCCTCGTCAACAGCAATCCCGCCACCATAATGACCGACCCCTCGGTGGCCGACCGCACCTACATAGAGCCGATAGAGCCGAAAACCGTTGCAAAGATCATTGAAAAAGAACGCCCGGACGCCCTTCTGCCCACCCTCGGCGGCCAGACGGCGCTCAATACGGCCGTTGCGCTTGCCGCAGACGGAACCCTTGAAAAGTTCGGAGTCAAACTCATCGGGGCAAACCTTGACGCCATAAACAAGGCGGAAAGCAGGGAACAGTTCAAGGAAGCCGTTTTGAGTATCGGTCTGCGGACGCCGAAAAGCGGCCTCGCCCACAACATGCGCGAGGCGTGGGACGTGGTTGAGGAGATTGGCTTTCCGGCAATTATCCGGTCTTCCTTCACCCTCGGCGGCAGCGGCGGCAGCATCGCCTACAACAGAGAGGAATTCCCCGACTACGCCGGGGCGGGGCTTGATTCCAGCCCCATAAGCGAAATCCTGATTGAAGAGTCCGTTTTAGGATGGAAAGAGTTTGAACTTGAGGTAATGAGAGACCTCAAAGACAACGTGGTCATTATCTGCTCCATTGAAAACCTTGACCCCATGGGGGTTCACACCGGAGACAGCATAACGGTCGCGCCCGCGCAGACGCTTACGGACAAAGAGTATCAATCCCTCAGAGACGCGTCCGTCGCAATCATCAGGGAGATAGGAGTTGACACGGGCGGCTCAAACATACAGTTCGCCGTTAACCCCGAAAACGGCGAATTTGTTGTTATTGAAATGAACCCGCGCGTTTCAAGAAGCTCCGCGCTCGCCTCAAAGGCGACCGGTTTCCCCATAGCGAAAATCGCCGCCAAATTAGCCGTGGGATACACGCTTGACGAAATATCAAACGACATAACGCGATACACTCCCGCCTCGTTTGAGCCCGCAATAGACTATGTTGTTACTAAAATTCCCCGGTTTGCCTTTGAGAAATTTCCGGACGCGTCTTCGGTTCTCACGACCCAGATGAAATCAGTCGGCGAGGCAATGGCGATTGGCAGAACTTTCAAGGAGTCGCTGCAAAAGGCGATGAGGTCTCTTGAGGCCGACCGCGCCTTTTTTGAGCCGGTTTCCGGCGACCCCGAACAGGTGAGGCAGGGCCTCGGCACACCGGGGCCGAACCGTTTGTGGCTCGTTGCGGACGCATTGCGCCTCGGCTTCGGGCAGGATGAAATCCACCGCTTTTCCTCCATAGACCCGTGGTTTATCCGCAACATTGCCCAAATTGTTGAGCAGGAAAACGTTATCAAAAAACATGCCGGTTCGCCGCCGCCCCCGGATGTCCTGAGAGAGTCCAAGGAAAAGGGCTTTTCCGATGTCGCCATCGCTTCGCTTGTCGGCATAACCGAAGATGAGGTCAGAGACGAACGCGCGAGGCTCGGAATACTTCCCTCCTATAAAATGGTTGACACCTGCGCCGCGGAGTTTGAATCCTACACGCCGTATCTTTACTCAACCTACGACAGCCGGAGCGAGGCCCCGCCCGGCGATTCAAAAAAGGTGATGATTCTCGGCGGCGGGCCCAACAGAATAGGGCAGGGCATAGAGTTTGACTACTGTTGCGTTCACGCGGCAATGGCGATGAAGGAGCGCGGGTATGAAACCATAATGGTTAATTGCAATCCCGAAACCGTGAGCACGGATTACGACACCTCCGACCGCCTTTATTTTGAGCCGCTGACGTTTGAGGATGTGCTGTCAATTATTGACAGGGAAAAGCCCGAAGGCGTTATCGTCAATTTCGGCGGGCAGACGCCGCTCAACCTTGCCGTCCCGCTTGAGAAGCGCGGCGTGAAAATAATGGGAACTCCTCCCGACAGCATAGACCTTGCCGAAGACAGGGAGCGGTTCAATGAACTGGTTTCACAACTGGGTCTCAAACAGCCCGGCGGCGCGATAGCAAAAAGCCCCGAAGACGCGGCACGCAAGGCGGCGGAGATCGGCTACCCCGTGGTGGTGCGCCCCTCCTACGTGCTTGGCGGCAGGGCGATGGAAATAGTCTATAAAGAGCGCGACCTTGTGCGCTACATAAACGAGGCGGCAAAGGTTTCACCGAACCGCCCCATACTTATAGACGAATTTATGAAACACTCCGGCGAGGTGGATGTGGACGCCGTTTGCGACGGCAAAAATGTTGTGGTCGGCGCGATAATGGAGCACATAGAGGAGGCGGGAGTTCACTCCGGCGACAGCGCGATGATTACGCCTCCGGTGGCGATGAGCGAAGACACCGCCCGCGAAATAACGGCGCAGACAAAGGCGCTCGCGCTTGCGCTGGGTGTTCGCGGGCTTGTAAACGTCCAGTTCGCCGTGCGCGGCGGGGAGGTTTTCATCATTGAGGTCAACCCGCGCGCAAGCAGAACCGTGCCGTTTGTCAGCAAGGCAATCGGAGTGCCGCTTGCCAAGGTGGCGACGCGCGTCATGTCCGGCATGACCCTTGAGGAGGCGGGCCTCGCAAAGGAGACCGCGCCCCGGATGTTTTGCGTCAAAGAGTCCGTTTTCCCGTTTGCGCGTTTCCCCGGAGTGGACACCATACTGGGCCCGGAGATGAAATCCACGGGCGAGGTTATGGGCATGGATGAGGACGGCGACAGGGCTTTTGCGAAGTCTCAAATCGCTGCGGGAAACCCGCTTCCCGTTTCGGGAACGGCGTTTATAAGCGTTCGGGACGAAGACAAAAACGACGCCCTCGCTGACATTGCCCGGCGTCTTGAGAGCGCGGGTTTTGAAATTGCCGCCACGGCGGGCACGGCGCGGTTTCTTTCCTCATGCGGCGTTTCGTGCTCTGCGGTCAAGAAAGTCAAAGAGGGGCGTCCCAACATTGTTGACCTTCTCAAAAACGGCGGCATCCAACTCGTCATCAACACCACGACGGGCAAAGAGCAGGTGCTTCAATCGTTCTCAATCCGGCGCACCTCCCTTATGAACTCCATCGCCTATTTCACCACCGTTGAGGGCGCGCGGGCGGCGGCGGGCGCGATAGCGGAGATGGTGTCGGGAGAGGGGCTCTCGGTGGTCGCGTTGCAGGATTTTGAGAATTAAGGCGCTATTCTATAGAGTGTATGGAGAGGTTTGATTGAAATGGCTGAAAGAGTTCCCATAACGCCGGGCGGTTACGAAAAACTCAAACGTGAACTTGAGCATCTCAAAAATGTTGAGCGCCCAGAGGTCATAAAGCAGATTCAATACGCGCGCAGTCTGGGAGACCTGTCCGAAAACGCCGAGTATGAAACGGCGAAGAACAAGCAGTCAATGGTTGAGGGCAGAATACAGGATCTTGAGGCGAAAATCAGCCTTGCGGAAATCATAGACCCCGCCCAGATAAAGAACAGAGACAAGGTGGTTTTCGGCCTCACCGTTACGGTTGAAGATGTTGAGACGGGGGATGAGACCAGATACCAGCTCGTCGGCCCGGACGAGACCGACCCGGACAATGGCCTTATTTCCGTCACTTCGCCCATTGGCAGGGCGCTTGTGGGAAAACAGGTTGATGATGAAGTCCGGGTGACGACTCCCGGAGGAGTCAGAGACCTCATTGTAGCGGGGATAGATTGAGCGCGCCGCGGATCTTTGCGCTTGCTTTTGCGCTTGTTTTCACGGCGTTTTCCGTCTGCCGGGCGCATACCTCCCACACCGAAAGCCATCCCGTCCACCTTGACGGAGTTGATGCGGACCGCGTTGACTGGCGGTCTAAAACCACGGACTACTGGCGCGAAGTTCTCTCGCCCCGCCGTTTCAGGGTTTGCAGGAGCGGGGGAACGGAGCGGGCTTTCAGCGGAAAATATGACCGTTTTTACGAGGCCGGAATATACAAGTGCTCAAGTTGCGGCCTGCCGCTTTTTTCCTCCGAACACAAATACAACTCCCGCACGGGCTGGCCCAGTTTTTGGCGTCCAATAAGAGAAGGCGCGGTCGCCTACAAGGAAGACCGCTCTTTCGGCATGTTGCGCACGGAAATAGTGTGCGCCCGTTGCGGCGCTCATCTCGGGCATGTCTTTAATGACGGCCCCCGCCCCACGGGGAAACGTTACTGCGTGAACTCCGTGTGCCTGTTTCACGAGAGGGAAAAGAAGCGGGGTTTCTGATGGCCGTTTTGCGGGGGCGTTTTCTGGTTGCGACTGTTTCCGCCGCATGCGTTGACCTTGCGGTAAAGTCTGCCGTCATCACCGCCGTGGCGACCGGGGCGCGCCATGAGGTTCTGCCCTTTGTTGATATTGTCCGCCACACAAACGCGGGAATAGCGTTCGGGCTGTTTCAGGAACTGGGGGATTTCCCCCGCCTTTTTCTTCATGTTTCCGCCCTTGTGCTTGCGGGGGTTTTTGCCGTGCTGTTTCTCAGGCGCGGGGCAAACGCGCTCGCAGTGGGGCTGGTAACCGGCGGCGCGATTGGAAACTCCGTGGAAAGGCTGGTTTTCGGCGGTGTTACGGATTTTGTCAGCGTTCACTGGTTTGGAAGCGAATCGTTGCGCTGGCCCGCGTTCAATATGGCCGATGTTTTTATAACTGTGGGCGCGGCGGCGCTTGTGGTAGATTTGCTTACGGCGCGATGTTCACGGGGATAGTTGAAGACACGGGGACGGTGGGTTTTGTCCGTTCCGGAGACGGCGGCGCGGAGATATCCATAAGGCCGCTGTCCACGGATGCGGGCTCTCTCGCCATTGGTGAAAGTGTCGCCGTGAACGGCGTCTGCCTCACGGTGGTGTCTGTGGGCGGCGGCGGGTTTATCTGCCAGATGTCGCAGGAGACCGTCTCAAAAACCACAATGTCATCCGTTGGCGGCGGCGACACGGTCAACCTTGAGAGGTCTGTGCGTCCGGACGGGCTGATGGGCGGCCACATAGTAACGGGGCACATAGACGGGGTGGGAAAGGTAACGGGGAGAACGCCGCGCGGAAATTCGGTGGAGTTTTGGTTTTCCCTTCCGGGCGGCTTTATGAGGTATGTCGCGCCCAAGGGCTGCATATCTCTGGACGGCGTGAGCCTGACGGTGAACGAGGTGACGGATGCCGGTTTTTCGGTCAACATCATTCCGCACACCCTGTCGCATACAACTTTTTCCTCGCTTCCGGTCGGCGGCGGGGTAAATTTTGAGTGCGACATTGTGGCAAAATACATTGAGAGGCTGGCGGTCTTTGGCGGCGGAAAAACTTCCTGAAAAAATCTTCCTGACCGGTTTTATGGGAGCCGGAAAAACCTCGGCGGGCCGCGCGCTCGCGCGGCGGCTGGGTGTGCGTTTCCGCGATTTGGACGAATTCATCGCCTTGCGGGAGGGCATGAGCATAGAAGACATATTCTCATCGTCCGGCGAAGACGGGTTCAGGGAGGCGGAGTCCGCCGCGCTTGTCGGGATTTGCTCGGCGGCCGGTCCCGCGGTTGTTTCCACGGGCGGCGGGGCGGTGATCTCGGAGCGCAACCGCCGCGCTATGGAACGCGCCGGAGTTGTTATATACTTGAAGGCGAAACTTGAGACCCTGATGCGGAGAGTTTCGCTTGACGCCCCAAGGCCTCTTTTGAAGGTTGAAGACCCCGCCGCAAGGGCGGCGGAACTTCTGGCCGCGCGCGCGAGTTTTTACGAGGATGCCGATTTCATAATAGAGACGGACGGACTCTCTCCGGAGCGCGTCGCCGACAGGGCGGAGGAAATTTTGCGCGGGGCGCAAAGGAGTTTGAAAAAAAGATGAAAAACAAAAGTTTGCTTTTGCTCGCCGTGGTTGCGGTTGTTTTTGGCTTTGTCCTGTCAAGGGGCTTTTCCACGGAAGGGACGGGCGTCCGCCGTCCGCCGGCGGTTTCCGCGCCCTCCCATGAGGATGCGGAGCCGGTTCGGGAAATCCCGCCTGAGCAGTCCGCGCCGCCCGTTCAGACCTTTTCCCCTCCGCTTCAGGGGCGCGAGGGTTTTCCCTCTTTTGCCGACCTTGTTGACAGGCACAAGCCCTCGGTTGTCAACATAAGCACAACCACCGTTACGCGGTTCAGCGGTTTCGGCGGTTTTGAAGGTTTCGGCGGCGACATGTTTGAGCAGTTTTTCGGAGACTTTTTCGGGCAGATGCCGCAGAGGGAATACAAAAACAAAGGCGTGGGCTCCGGTTTCATCATAGACCCCGGCGGGCACATCGTAACCAACCACCATGTTGTGGAGAAAGCCGAAACAATAGAGGTGACTCTTGAAAACGGCTCAATATACAAGGCGGCGGTGGTGGGGGCCGACCCGAAGACGGACATAGCCCTTCTCAAAATAACCCCGAAGCGGGGGGAGAAACTTGTCCCCGTCCGGTTTGGCAGTTCGGAAAACACACGCATAGGCGAGTGGGTTTTTGCTATAGGAAACCCGCTCGGCTTCGGATACACGGTTACTGCGGGAATTGTCAGCGCGAAGGGCAGGTCTCTGAACATGGGCGCGTATGACAACTTCATACAGACGGACGCCCCCCTGAACCCCGGCAACAGCGGCGGGCCGCTGTTCAACCTTGACGGCCTTGTGATAGGGGTCAACACCGCGATTGCCTCACGGGGGCAGGGCATCGGGTTTTCAATTCCCGTTGACACGGTCTCGGTTATCGTGCGCCAGTTGAAGGAAAAAGGTTTTGTCGTCAGGGGCTGGATAGGGGTTTCCATACAGAATCTCACCGAGGAACTCGCCGCGGGGTTTGGCCTCAAGGACACGCGCGGGGCGCTTGTGAGCGAGGTTTTTTCGGGCGGCCCCGCGGAGCGGGGGGGAATGCGTCCCGGAGATGTCATACTGAATTTCCACGGCAGTGAAGTTAAAGACCCTTCCGAACTTCCGAGGATAGTGGCAAATCTCAAGCCCGGCACAAGGGCGAAGGTCAGGGTGTTCAGGGACGGCTCTGAAAAGACGCTCAATCTGACCGTTGCGCAGATGGAGGACGGCGGCGAGCGCAAAGTTTCGCGCGGCGGCGGGGAGCCCGCATCAGAGCCGTCCACGGTCGGCGTCCGGGTTGCGTCCGTTGACCCCGGGCTTGCGCGGCGTTACGGGCTGGGTTCTCAGAAAGGGGTTGTGGTCATCGGGGTTACAAGGGGAAGCACCGCCGCCGAGGCGGGTATCAAGGAGGGAGACCTGATACTTGAGGTGAACGGGAGAGAAATTGCCTCGCCCTCCGAATACACAAGCGCGATTGGAAAGATAAAAAAGGGAGACACCGCCCGTTTTCTTATACGAAGGAGGGGCGGCAACGCTTTTGTTCCGGTAAGGATTCCCGAAAACGGCCGTTAAAGCGGGCGCATCTCCGACAACAACCGCCGGAACTCCTCCGGAACCCGCATCGCTTTTCTCTTCTCATAGTCAAAAAACACAACGCCGGTTTTCACCCTCGCCACCTCAACCCCGCGCCTCCGCTCCGATACGAGATAAAACAGTTCCAGCCCGCTTTTGCTGAACTCCCCGCGCGCAATTTTGACATTCAGCGTGTCGCCGTAAAATGACTCATTGGTGTATGACAGATGGGCGTCCGCAAGGACTATCGCCCCGCCGAAAACATCGGTCTCGCTCGCGCCCATGCTTTTGAACAACCGCACGCGCGCCTCATGCGTGATGCTCAACACGGAATCATGCCCCACATGCCCGCCGTAGTTTATGTCGCCAATGCGAACCGCTATGTCGGTTGAGAAAATGAAGGAATCCGGCATCTCAATTTTTACCCTTGCCATGGCAATCAATATAAGCCCATCGCCGCCCGCGGACAAGCGGTTTGATTTTTTCAGTTTTGCTGATACCCTAACGCTCCTTATCAAGTTCGGGGGTGAACATAATGAATGGCGAGAACTCTGAAAAGAGCCATTTAAGCACACAGGTGAACATTGAACAGAAGAAGTTCTTTTTTGACCTCAAGGAAAACCACAAAGGGAAGTATGTCCGCATAACCGAGGTTAGCGGCGGGCGTTCCTGCATCGTTATTCCTCTGAGCGGGGCGGAATCCTTCAGCGAAGGGCTTGCCGATATAATGAAGCAGGCAACGGTTCTGGATTAAGTCCTTTGCCGCCCCTAACGGGGCGCGACCTTTCCTTTTCGCACTCTGATTTTCACGCGGTCTCTGTCCGGCGTGTAGTTGAGAATGCCGACCGGCAGATTGCGGTATTGCGCCGTTTCGCCGGGCGGGGGCGGGTTTTTAATTCTGAACTCGTTGGATATGACCGGCGTTCCGCTCCTTGAGAAGAACTCCGCAATCATCGTTATTTCATCGTAGCGGACGGCGCTCGCGTTTCTCAGGACAAGATGCCGTATGATTCCCGCCGACCCGGCGATTCCGCTTCCCCACTCAAACTTCTCAACGCGTATGTCGTAGGCGGGAACAGGCTCCGGAGCGTCCGCTTCCTCCCCGGTCTCCCCGCCGCGCATAAGCGCCCCGCGCTTGGCGCTCACCGGCTCGGCGGACACTATCCTGACCTCCACCGCATCCGTGTCCGGGCGGACAAACCCCGGATTGATGTTTTTATAAACCGTCTCCGCTTCCGCTTCCGCCGTTTTTTCCGTCATAACGCCGGTTGACGCAAGCGCCCTGCCGCCGCTTTTCTGTATGACGAGAAACCTGACCGACCCGTACGGCACGGAAGACGGATTTTTGACCGTTACACTTCCCACCGTTCCCACTCCGGCTCCCGCCCCGCCTCCGCGCCAGTCAACATTTGAAACCACAAGCGGGTGGGGCGGCGCGCCCGCGCTATCCTTCGCCTTCCGCCCGCCGACAACTCCCAGCTTCACCGAATCCATGGCGGCGTTCATAACGCCGAGCCGCACATTTGCAAAAGTTTTGACCTCTCCGGCTTTGAGCCCCCCTCTGACCGTGCCCCGGACGCTTCCCGCCGCCGAGCCGTCCCTTTTGTAGAAACGCGCCTTTAGTCTGACGGACGAGTAGTCCGTCCGTCCGGAGTTTCTGAGCGTTACCTCGGAAAACACAGCCCTTCTGCCGGGGCCTCCCGACCCCCACTTGAACCCCTCAACCGTGATGTCCGAACGCGGCCCCGCCGCCGCAGGCGCGGGAGCGAACAGCAACACGGGAAGCAGCAACGCAAGAAGGGGCGGGACGGTGAAAAAAGGTTTCATTTCGCTGTTTGGTTATGCGCAAAAGACACTATACAATTACGCAAGTCCGGATTATATCACGGCGGAGCGCGCGGTTTGAACATTTACATACTACTGAGCAGGCTCACCCCCGAAGGGCGCAAAACGGTCAAGGAGAGGCCCGGCAGGATACGCGAGGTTGACAGGGAACTGGAAAAATTCGGCGTCAAAGTGCTGGAGCAATACGCCACTCTGGGCCATTACGATTTTGTCAACATAGTTGAAGCCCCGGACAATGAGACAATAGGGCAGGTGTCCATTGAACTTTGCTCGCGGGGAACTCTTGAACTTACAACTCTGGCCGCCGTGTCGGTTGATTCCATAATACAAACCCTGTCCGAGGCGCGGGTGGAAAGGCTCAAGGCCGACAAATGAGTTCGCGCGGGTTTTTGTCGTCTCTTTTCGGCTCCGTAAAGGAGCAGTCAAGGGATGTTTACGGAGCGCGGGCGGAGTCCGCCCTGTTTTTCTATGTGCTGTTTGCCATCGCCGCGGTGGTCGTTCCCGTTGCCGCGCTTGTCGGCATTGCGGTCTTCAGAATGTTTTGAGCCAGATACGCCTACTTGACAAGATACTGATATCCAAGATCGCCGCGGGCGAGGTTGTTGAGCGCCCCGCCGCCGCGCTGAAGGAGTTGCTTGAGAATTCAATTGACGCCGGGGCGGAGAGAATATCGGTTGAACTTGAGGCGGGCGGCAAACGTTTAATCGGCGTTTCGGATGACGGTTGCGGCATGTCCCGCGAGGATGCCGTGATGAGCATAGAGAGGCACACGACAAGCAAGATAAGCGACGAGAGCGATCTTGAGGCGGTGGAGACTTTCGGCTTCAGGGGGGAGGCGCTTGCCTCCATAGCGGCGGTTTCGCGCTTCTCTCTAAAGACGCGCGCCCGCGGCGAGACTGCGGGAACCGAGGTTTCGGTTGAAGGCGGAAAAGTGATGAATGTTTCAGACTCCGGCTGCCCGGACGGAACGACCGTCACAGCGCGCTCGCTTTTCTTCAACACGCGCCCCCGGCTCAAGTTTCTCAAGACGGACGAGACCGAACTCTCAAGAGCCGTTGCGGTGGTCCGCGCGGCGGCGGTGGCAAACCCCGATGTGGGTTTTGAAGTTTCCCACAACGGCAAAAATCTTTTCCGCCTTCCCCCCGCCGACATAGAGCAAAGGGTGGCGGACGTTGTCGGAAAAGCCGCCCTTTACCCGTTCGGCTTCTCCGGCGGCGGCAAGACGGAGGTCAGCGGATTTGTCTGCGCGCCCGCAGACGGCTTCTCGTCAATGGACCGTCTTTACTGCCATGTCAACGGCAGATATGTGCGCGACAGATTTCTCAACCGTATTTTGATGGACGGCTTCGGGCGCGTTTTTGAGAAGGGGCGCTACCCGCAGGGCGCGATATTCGTAACGGTCGCCCCCGATGAGGTTGATGTGAACGTCCACCCCGCCAAGCGCGAGGTGCGTTTTCTCTCTCCGGGCGCGGTGGCGGCGGCGGTCAAGTCTGCGGTTGCCGCCTTTCTTTCCTCCGCCCCGTGGCTGAAACCCGCCGCCGCCAAGCCCTCCGCCCCGCCCGCCGCTCCGCCTTCAAGCCGCCCGTTCAGTGAAGTCTCCGCCCCGCGCTCCTATGCGCCCGCGCCCCGCCTTGGCCGCTCCGCTTCCCGCCCCGCCGCGCCCGCTTCCGCGCCCGTGTCCGAACCCCTCCCCCTTGCCGCCCCTGAGTCCGGCGGGGGATTTTTCTCCGGCCTCAACATTGTCGGACAGGCGGGCGGGCTTTACATAGTTTGCGAGTCTCCCGACGGGATTGTTCTCATAGACCAGCATGCGGCGCACGAGAGGGTCAATTTTGAAAAGTTTAAAAACGCATACACGAAAGACAGAAAAATTCCCGCTCAAAGGTTGCTTGTTCCTGATGTGGTGGAGATGCGCCCCGGAGACGCGGCGCTTTTTTCCCGTTTCAGGGGCAAAATGGAGGCGATGGGGCTCGCCGCCGAGGAGTTCGGGGACGGCGCGGCGCGGCTTCTTACCGTTCCGGCGCTGGTTTCCTGCTCGGACGGGGCGCGGCTGTTTGTTGACACCCTCGCCGCGCTGGACGAAAGCGACTGCCCCGAAGAAACGGGGGCGATTGACGCCGGGACGGAAAATGTTCTCGCCACCATGGCCTGCCATGACTCCATACGCGCCGGATACTCCATGGGCGACAAAAAAGAGATACGGTCGCTTCTTGCGGCAATGGACGGGTGCGAGTCCCCAAACTTCTGCCCGCACGGACGCCCCGTCTGCGTTCATCTGTCTCACGGCGACCTTGAGAAGATGTTCAAGAGGAAGTAACCTCCCCGTTACGGGAGACAGGATATGGCCGTAGAAACAAGCGATTTCCACAGGGGAATGAAGATAGAAATGGACGGCGGCGTCTGGGAAATTATTGAGTATCAGCACTCAAAGATGGCGCAACGCAGTCCCATTGTAACCGCGAAGGTTCGCAACATCGTAACGGGCGCGGTGCAGGAAAAGAAGTTTCGTTCGGGAGACAGGTTTGAAACGCCGGACATCAAAAAACGGACAATGAGATTTCTCTATTCGGACGGCTCATCGTTCCACTTTATGGATGAGGAGAGTTACGACCAACTGGAACTGTCACGCGAGGAGGTCGGCTCGGCGGCGGACTTTCTGAGCGAGCAGCAGGAGGTTCTGGTCGGGTTTATCAACGGCGCTCCGTCGGGTGTTGAGTTTCCGAAATCGGTGGTTGAACTGAAAGTTACCGAAGCCGAGCCCGGCGTTAAGGGAGACACGGCGGCGTCCGCCACAAAGCCCGCCACGCTTGAGACGGGCGCGAAAGTGAATGTGCCTCTTTTTGTAAACCCCGGAGACACGATACGGGTTGACACCAGAGACGGAAGTTATATTGAGCGCGCGCGCTAAAGCGGCAGACCCGCGGCTTTCCGGAGTTTTTTCACAAGTTTTTCGTCCGCAAACAGGCACGCACCCGCAGGGAGGTTTTTGGGAAGTTTGACGGGGCCGAACCGCGTCCGTATAAGCCGGTTGACCTCACAGCCGCAACTCTCCCACATTCGCCGCACAAAACGGTTTCTGCCCTCCGTTACGGTTATCCTGAACCATTTGTTCGCCCCGTCCTTTGCCGCCGCCGGGGCGACCTTTTCAAACCGCCCCGTTTTGCCGTCAATCCTGATTCCGCGCAGAAGCCGCGCCAAGGTTTCCTTTCCCGCTTTCCCGCGCACGCGCGCCATGTATTCGCGCTCAATCCCGCTTGAAGGGTGGGCGAGCCGGGCGGCAAGGTGTCCGTCCGAGCAAAATATCATCAGTCCCGAAGTGTTGAGGTCAAGCCGCCCCACGGACACCCATCGCGATTTTTTCAGCGGCGGAAGGTCTTCAAAAACTGTCGGTCGTCCGCCGGGGTCGGCTCTGCTCACAATTTTGCCCGCAGGCTTGTTGTAGGCGATAACCGCGCCGCCGTCCGCCGGGGCGGAAAGGTCAATTACTTTTCCGGAGACGGTAACGGTGTCATCCGGGGTTGCTTTGTCTCCGGGTTTGCAGACCCGCCCGTTTACCGCGACCAGTCCCTTGCCTATCAGTTCCTCAACCTTTCTCCGCGAGCCGACCCCCGCGCCCGCAAGCAGTTTTTGCACCCGCTCTTCCGCCATCAGAACCTGCGTATGATTTCGTAAAAGGTGTTTCTCTGCGCGGGCTCAAAACCGGCGCTTTTTATCATTCCGGCAATTTCGTCCGCGCTTGCCTTCGTTCTGTTTTCCGCGCACCGGAGCACGTTTTCCTCATACAAAGTGCCGCCCAGGTCGTCCGCCCCGAAGCGCATTGACGCCGAGCCGATCTTGAATCCCTGAGTGAACCAGGACCCTTGAATGAATTTGAAGTTGTCAAGAAATATGCGGCACACCGCCAGCACGCGGAGGTAACGTTCTCCGCCCGCCTCGGAGGGAACTTTCCGCTCAAGAAATGTGTTTGACGGTTTGAATATCCACGGGATAAAGGCGAGAAATCCGCCCGTTTCATCCTGCAAATTTCTTATTCTCTCAAGATGCTCCACAATGTCCTCATCCTCTTCAACGTGGCCGAACATCATGGTCGCCGTTGTTTTGAAGCCGATTTCATGCGCCTCCCGCGTGATTTCAATCCACCTGTCGGCGTCTATTTTCAACGGGCTGATTTTTTTTCTGACGCGGTTTGAAAGGATTTCCGCCCCGCCGCCGGGGATTGTTCTGAGCCCGGCGTTCCACAGTTTTTGCAGAACTTCGCTTGAACTTATGCCCTCGTATTTTGCAATTGCCGCCACTTCCGGAGCGGAAAATGCGTGAAGGTGGATTTCCGGAATCTCGCGGGTTGCCCGCTCCACAACTTCGGTGTAGTAGTCAAGCCCGATCTCCGGGTTGTGTCCTCCCTGAAGCAGAACGGTGGTCGCGCCGTTGTGCATTGAGGTTCGCATTATTTCAATCAGTTTGTCTGCGGCAAGGGTGTAGGCGTCTGATGCGGAGGGGGGCCTCCAGAACGCGCAGAAAAGGCATTCTGTGTCGCACACGTTTGTGTAGTTGGGGTTTGTGTCGCGCACGAAGGTTACGGTTTTTCCGGGGTTGTTTCTCTGTCTGCAAAGAGACGCGAGCGCTCCCAGTTGGGCGAGGGGGGCGAGAGAGAGAAGGGCAAGGGCGTCTTGCGGGGTTATCCGCCCGCCGCCCGCCGCCTTTTGGCATATATCGTCCGTCATTGCGGGAGCATTTTAACTTGCGCCGCGTTGCCATTCCAGAGTGTCGGGCGACAAACACGGACAAATGCGGGCGAGGGCAAGTCCGTGCAAGTCGTTGTTAGTCCGTGTCCGTCCGTGCGGGGATGGGGTGTGGAATTGTCCGGGTTGGGGTTATCTTCTGTCATTCCTTGCTCCGACAAGGAATCCAGAGGGGTTGGGGTGGAAAATTTGTCAATGCTTTCAAGAGCGGACAGAATAGGAACCCTGTCTTTGCTCTATGTGGCAGGGGTGAGTTGTAAGGCGGGAAGGAGGTGATTGCTTATGGTCAGACTTCAAATGAAAGTAAGAGAACTAATATGGCTACTCGGCTTAATCATTCTTCTGGTCAGATGACCAGAAATAGACAGCTACACAGTTAAATGAAATGTCGCCCGATAAATGAGAGGGCATCCGTTATGAAGAGTTCGAAGAGAACAAAAATTAAGAAACAGCGCCACATACTCGCAAAAGCCCTGCCAAACAGCAGGGCTTTTGCTTATTGGATGGCTGTTTTAACGTTGCACTCTGTTTGAGAATTAGGTGGTTGCACCGTCATGGAGACCTGAAACTCTCTCATCTTGGGCGGAGAAGTTCTGAAATTGTTTGGGTTTCTTCTTTGTGCATATCTCCCGATTTCCACCATGAATCCCACAACTTACGCCATACACCAAAGGCAGTGTCGCCATCTTCATTTCTTGTTTCTATATCTGCCCCCGCTTTCAGCAATGCCTGAATTGCTTTAGTGTGTCCCCTATGCGCCGCCCACATCAGAGCCGTCCAGCCGTTATTATCCTTTGTTTCTATATCCGCTCCCGCTTTCAGCAATACCTGTATTGTTCTAGTGTGCCTGTTATCCGCCGCCCACATCAGGGCCGTTTTACCGCCTTTATCTCTTGCTTCTATATTCGCCCCCGCATTCAGCAATACTTGTATTGCTTTGGCGTGTCCCCAATATGCCGCCCACATCAGGTTTGTCCAGCCGTCTTTATCTTTTAACTCTATATCTGCTCCTACATTCAATAACGCCTGAATTGCTTCACTTTGTCCGGAACACACCGCAATCATCAGAGCCGTCTTGCCATCTTCATTTCTTGTTTCTATATCCGCTCCCGCTTTCAGCAATGCCTGAATTGCTTTAGTGTGTCTGTTATCCGCCGCCCACATCAGAGCCGTCTTGCCATTATTATCTTTTGTTTCTATATCCGCTCCTACTTTCAGCAATGCTTGAATTGCTTCGGTTCTTCCGAAACGCGCAGCGAACATAAGGGCCGTCTTGTAGTCTTTATCTCTTGCGTTTATAACTGCTTCCGCATACAGCAATGCTCGGACCACTTCGGTGTCTCCCTTACATTCCACCCTCTCCAAAACTGTCTTGCCATCTTTATCTGTTGCGTTTATATCTGCTTCCGCCTTCAGCAATGTCTGGACTGCTCCGGTGTGTCCATTATCCGCCGCCCACATAAGAGCCGTCTTATTACCACCTTTACTTCTTGCTTCTGTATTTGCTCCTGCTTTCAGCAATACTTTTATTGTTGCGGTATGCCCCTCATACGCTGCAATCATCAGAGGCGTAAAGTGGTCTTTATCTCTTGCTTCTATATTTGCCCCCGCATTCAGCAAAGTCTGTATTGCTTCAATGTGCCCCTCATACGCTGCAATCATCAGAGGCGTAAAGCGGTCTTTGTTATCTCTTGCTTCTATATTTGCCCCTGCATTCAGCAAAGTCTGTATTGCTTCAGTGTCTCCCCCATACGCCGCCCACATCAAAGATGTCCTCTGGTAGCCGTCATTGTCTCTTGCTTCTATGTTCGCCCCTGCATTCAGCAATGTATGAATTGCTTCGGGTCGTCCGAAACGCGCCGCCACCATCAGAGCAGTAAAGCCGTATACATCACTTCTTGCTTCTACATACTCACCCATATTCAGCAATGTCCACCGTATTCCCTCAGTGTCTCCGTCAGCCGCCGCCCACATCAGGTCTGTCCAACCATAATTGTTCATCTTCTTTCCTCCCTCTGCCCCCAGTCAAACCCCCAACATTCTAACCAAACCTCCGCCCCAATTCCTCCTCCACTTTCCGCATCAAGCCCGAAATGACGGAAAGCGGCGTATATGTTATTATCTACTAAATGCCCCCAATCAGAAAAACCTTTACCATTGTCAACACACTCGGCTTGCACGCGCGGGCGGCGGCGGGGTTTGTGAAACTTTCAAACAAGTTTTCCTCGGACATCAAAATCATAAAGAACGGCTACGAGGTGGACGGCAAAAGCATCCTCGGCATTCTGTCGCTCGCCGCCGCAAGGGGAACGGAGATAGACATTGAAGTCTCAGGCAATGACGCGCAGACAGCCGCGGACGAAATCGCCGGGTTTGTGAAAAGCGGTTTCGGCGAGGGCGCTCACACGGAGTAACGGGAACTTGAAAACCGTCAGGATAACTTCGGCAAACATTGAAAAAGAAACGGCGCTCATAAAAGAGCGGACATCGGACTTTGACCCGGAGAAAGTCGCCGCAGTCGCAAAGATCATCTCCGCCGTCAGGGAAGGGGGCGACAAACAACTGTTTTCACTCACAAAAAAGTTTGACGGCTGGCGCGCGTCCGCCCGCACGGTTGAGGTCTCGCCCCTTGAAGAACAAAGGGCAATCGCGCAAGTGCCGCGCCCGGTCATCACGGCTCTGAAAAAGGCATGCCGCCGGATAGTTGACTACCAGAAAACCAAACTGCCCTCCGCCCGCGAATTCAAAGACTCCCACGGCAACCGCCTCGGATGGCTGGCGCGCCCCCTTGACAGGGCGGGCATATACATACCGGGCGGCAAGGCGGCGTATCCGTCAACCGTTCTTATGACGGCAATTCCGGCAAAGGTCGCCGGAGTTGGCGAAATCGTGATGACAACCCCGTGCCCGGGCGGCGAACTCAACCCGGCGGCGGTCGCCGCCGCAAAAATTGCCGGCGTTAACCGCATATTCAAAGTTGGCGGCGCTCAGGCAATCGCCGCGCTTGCATTCGGCACAAAGTCCGTCCCCCGCGCGGACAAGATAGCGGGACCCGGCAACATATACGTTACCATCGCAAAAAAACTGGTTTACGGCGAGGTTGACATAGATATGATGGCGGGGCCGAGCGAGGTGTTTGTCATTGCGGACGGCTCATGCCCCGCGCGCTGGGTCGCCGCAGACCTGCTTGCCCAGGCCGAACACGATGAAATGGCCACCCCGACCCTTGCCGCCACCTCCGCCCCTTATGCGGAACTCGTCAAATCCGAACTCCTGTCAATGGCGGGCGCGATTGAGAGAAAAAAGATTGCGCTCGCGTCAATCAAAAACAGGGGAAGAATTTTTATAACGGGCGGCGTTATGCAAGCGGTTCAAATTGCAAACGCGGTTGCGCCGGAACACCTTGAGTTGTGCGTTAAGTCTCCGCGCAAACTGCTGCCGCACATACGGCATGCGGGGGCGGTTTTTGTCGGCGCGCGCTCCACCGAGGCGTTTGGCGACTATGTATGCGGCTCAAGCCATGTGCTTCCCACCGGAGGGGCGGCGCGGTTTTCGTCTCCGCTTTCGGCGGCCGATTTTATGAGAACTCCAAGCACGGCGGAAATTACGGTGAAGGGATTTGAATCTCTGGCGGACACGGTGGACACTCTCGCCCGTTGCGAAGGGCTTACCGCGCACGCGCTTTCAGTGGCGGTCAGACGCCGTCCGCAAGGGCGGCACTGAGAAATGGCGGACATTGAAAAACTTAAGGGCAGGGTTTCCCCGTCCATACGCCGCGCCGCCGCCTACGACGCCCGAAGGCCCCCGTGCCGCATCCGGCTTGACGGCAACGAAAGCCCGTTCTCTCTTCCGCCCGAACTGCTGAAGGGCGTTCTTGAGGAAGTATCAAAAGTTCCGCTCAACCGCTATCCCGACCCGGACTGCGCCGCTCTAAAGCGCGCCCTTTCCGATTCCACCGGCGTTTCCCCGGACGGCATAGTCCCCGGCAACGGCTCGGACGAACTCATACAGATAGTCATCCAGACCTTCTGCGGCGGCTCAGGTTCGGTTCTCATTCCGTCTCCCACTTTCTCCATGTATTCGCTTATCGCCTCCGCGCTCGGCAAAAAGGTTGTCGCTCAAAATCTTGACGCCGCTTTTGACCTTGACAAAGGCGCGATGCTGCGCGCCATTGAGGAGACCGCCCCCGATGTGATTTTTCTCGCGTCTCCCAACAGCCCGACGGGAAATCTTTTTTCACTTGAAAAAATTGAGGCTGTCATATCCGCCGCGCCCGGAATCGTGGTGGCGGACGAGGCGTATTTTCACTTTTGCGGCGTAACGCACATTCCGCTTATGAAAAAATATCCCAACCTTGCCGTGATGCGAACCTTTTCCAAAATCGGTTTTGCGGCTTTGCGGCTCGGCGTCCTGTTCATGGAGCCCGCCCTTGCGGCGGAGGCATCAAAGGCGCGGCTTCCCTACAACATAAACTCGCTGACTCAGGCGGCGGTGAAGGTGTTTTTTGAAAACGGCGCGCTGTTTGAGGAAAATGCAAAAACAGTTGTCCGGGAGCGCGAGTTAATGTTCAAAAATCTCAGTTCCATCGGCGGCATAACCGTTTTTCCGGGCGATGCGAATTTTCTGCTCATCCGCTTTTCATCCGACCGCGTTGCGGAAGATGTCCGGCGCGCCCTTGTGGAAAAGGGGATACTCACGCGCAACTTCTCCGGCGGCGGCGTCCGGGACTGCCTCAGGGTTACGGTCGGGCTCGCCGGTGAAAACCGCGAGTTTGAGGACGCCCTGCGCGAAGCGGTCAGGGACGGCGCATAAGCCGGGCGACTCCGAGGACAATCATCAGAAAAGAGATAACCTGCGCGACCGACAGTCCGTCAATCGGGCTCGGCGTGGTTGTCCTTATAAACTCAACAAAAAACCGCTCCGTTCCGGCAAGCGTCAGATAAAGGGCAAACTGCCTCCCGTCCGCCCGCTCCGCCTTGCGTCTGCTCCACAGAACGGCAAACACGCCCGTCATCAGAAGGGTTTCGTAAATCTGGGTCGGATGGACTGTGAAATCCACCGGCGGGCTTCCCTCCGGAAACGCCATCGCCCACGGCAGAGAGGACGCCGTTCCATAATCGTCTCCGATGAGCAGGCAGCCGACCCTTCCCACCGCATAGGCGAGGGCAAGCGCGGGAGCCGTGGCGTCAAGGGTTTTCAAAACTCCGAAACCGCTTTTGCGGGCGCGGTATATTCCCGCCGCAAGGCCGCCCCCGAGGCCGCCGTAAAAGGTCAGCCCGCCGCGCGAGAAAAAAGCCCCGAAGGGGTCGGACGCTATCTGCGCGAGGGTGAAGTTTTCCACAGTAAAAAACAGTTTCGCCCCCGCAACGGAGCATACGACCACCCACAGAAACATGTCCGCCGCCAGCCCGTCCGGAGCGCCTTTGCGCCTGAGTTCGCGCGAGGCGACAAGGTAGGCGCACAGGAAAGCGAGCGCGAGCATAACGCCGAAACTGTTGACGGACAGGCCTAAAATAGAAACGGATTCGGGATACATCAGCGGGTCTTCTTTTCCGCCCGCGTGTTGGACCTTTCAACCAGCAGCAGGGCGGTGAAAAACGCCGCAAGAAAAACGGCGTTCAGGGCAAAAATCTCAGCCGGAGACATCACTCCGGCAAATTTAACCCCCGCGTGACAGGTGTCAAGTTTTTGTAATAGTTCCGCCTTGCCTGTAAACTCCGTTTCAGTCAGATGTTGAGTTCACCGGTTCTTGTTTTGAACAGAAACTACCTGCCGGTTTCGGTTACGAATCTCAGGCGGGCGTTTGTAATGCTTTACTGCGGCGATGCAAAGGCCGTGTCCGACACCTATGAGACTTTTGATTTTGAGAGTTGGGCTCAGGTTTCCGCCGCCCGGTCTGCGGACGGGGAGTATGTCAGAACCGTCAACAGAATCATAAGGGCTCCCAGAGTCATCATACTTCTCCGCTACGGCGGGTTTCACAGAAAAAGTCCGAAGTTCAACCGGCTTAACATATTCCGCAGGGACGGGGGCAAGTGCCAATACTGCGGGCGCGGCTTTCCGAGGAGTGAACTCACCATAGACCATGTGATTCCCCGCTCTTTGGGTGGCACAAGCCGGTGGGACAATGTTGTTTGCTCGTGCGGGGTATGCAACCGCAAAAAGGGCGGCAGAACGCCGGAGCAGGCGCGGATGAAACTTCTCACAAAGCCCGACGAGCCCAAATGGGGCCCCTTTGCGGGTGTGTTCGCCCGCGCGATTCGCTACAAGGAGTGGGAGCCGTTTGTGAGTTTCGTTGATGCCTCATACTGGAACGTTGAGCTTGAGGGGTGAGCGTCTTTTACGTTCCGCTTTCCGTGTCATCGCGGTTGAGAAGGATTAACAGCACGAACGCGAACAGCGCGAAAAAGCGGAAGGATGCGTTTTGCGCGTTCCATCCGGACTGCCACATGACAAACCATTCGCCGCCGATGGTGAGAAAAACAACAAGAAAAAGCAGCGCGCCCAGCGTCAGTCCTGTAACGGCGGTTTCCTTGGACTGTTGAAAGTCTTTGCCGCTTTTGGTTGCCCGCCGGAGTTTGAGCGTTCCCAGAGCCAGCAGGACGGCAACAACCGCCTGCCAGAGGATAATAATCCACCACGCCGCCTGATGCAGCGCGGGCGAGGTAATTGCCCGCCATTTCAGGGTTGAGTGGGGAAAGATTGAGTCCATTGACATAACATGTTGAACAAAGGGGAAGTTGGCTCCGGGGTCAATGATGTTGTTAAGGGTGACTATTGCCATAATGAGCGCCATTGCGCCGACAAGGGAAGTTTTGCATTTGCGTATCAGCATTGGGTTGCCTCCGGCGGGTTAGGTGGCGGTAAGGGTATCACAGGGGCTTGCGGGGAGGCAAGGTGAAGGCGGCGGCGTTTGTTGAGCAAGAGGGGGCTCTGGTGGAAATCGGGGTGAAATTCTGTTAAATAGGGTGTGATGTTGCATAGAAGATATGAAAAGAGTTTGCAATGTGGTAGAAAGACATGAGTAAAGATTCCGGTTCTTTTTACACGCCGCAACCTCTGGCCAATTGGTTGGCGTCTTATGTGTTAGAGCGCTTGCCGACAAGAAAGTCTGTAAATGTGCTTGAACCGAGTTGCGGCAACGGTGTGTTTCTTACTGCTCTCAACAAAGATAAGGATGGAAAGACTCTTTACGTCAATGCGGTAGATATTGACAAGAAATCCGTCAAGGAAGCAAGAAAAGGTGATTATAGATTCAATCTTGAAGTTGAGTGTGGAGATTTCCTTCAATGGCAAGCATCTAAAAAATATGACCTTGTTATAGGAAACCCTCCTTTTGTGTCAAGAAAGAGAATACGGAAGCAACAAATAGAAGTATGTAAGGGTATTCATAAAAAGATAGGCTTTAGTCGTGAGATAGCAAATCTATGGACAGCATTCGTAGCCAAATCAATCCTTCATCTTAAAAAAC
>JAPOUR010000014.1 GCA_026708565.1 Candidatus Dadabacteria bacterium | reverse complement strand
TTAATCCTCACCTTTCTACCGGCGACAACCAGATACGCTTCATCCGCAAGCGCCACCGCCTTCCTGTTTGTTTCCGCAAGCGCGGCGGCGTAGTCGCGCGTCTGTCTGTCCGCCGGAATCACACCCATTCCGGTTTCATTGGTAACCGCTATTATTGAGCCCTTAAAACCGCCGAAACGGAGCAGAAAATCATTCCTCATCCTTTGAGCCTCGTCCGCCGGAACGGCGGCAAGGTTGCAGAGCCAAACCGTCAGACAGTCCACAACCGCGCACACGGCGGGGTCATCCGCAAAGGGCGACAGCGCGTCCGCAAGGCGGAGCGGCTCTTCCACCGTTGTGAAATCGCCGCCCCTCTCCTCTTTGTGCCTCTCTATTTTCACCCTCATCTCATCGTCAAAGGGAGTTGCCGTAGCGATGAAAACAAGGTTGTCCGCGCCCGCGCGCCGCGCCGTCTCAAGGGCGAGAGCGCTTTTTCCGCCGCCGCATCCCCCGATGAGAACTACCTTTGAGCCCAACCGCGCGCCTCTCTGTCCACTATGTCTTTTGAGATGAAAAAATCCTCTTCGCTGAAAAGTTCAATGGTAACCACATTTTCGTAGCCGCAGGAGGCAAGCGCGCCGAAAACATCCGAAACAAAACCGGGCGGAGCCCTGTGAAGCCCCAAATGCCTGCCCGAACCGGCGGGGTCGCGCGCATACAGGTGAACCGCCGCCGTCCTGTCGGCAAACCCGCGCAGTATGCCCTTCCAGTCATCACCGGCGGCAAGGGCGTGCCCTATGTCAAGGCAAAGCATTGCGTCCGAGCCCTCAATAACCGGCTTTAATTTTTCAAACGGATAGGCGAGATTTTCAATGAAAATCTCCGCGCGGCTCCGAAGACGCCGCGCCGCCGTCATCGCGGCGCAAGTCCATTCGTCTCCGCCCCCCTCCCCTCCCGGAAGATGAAGCACAAAACCGCGGGGACGCAGAGGCGCGGCGAGTTCCATTATCTCCTCCGTTCTGTCAAGGGAAAACTCCCTGAAATCGCGCTCCCCGGCGCACACATCCAAATCAAGCGGAAGGTGGACGGTGTAGGTAAAGCCCCTACCGCGCCCGGCGGCGGCCTGAGAGATTTCAAGCAGTTGGGAGACCTCCGCGCCGGTGGGCAGGACGGCCCCGTCCGCGCCCTCAAACACAAGAAGTTCTATGTCGTCCGTGAGACCGGCGAGCCGCCGGACATTCGGCACAAGACCGGCGGGATACACATACGAAGTGCAGCCAATCCTCAAAGCGCCGTTCCCGCGACCATAAAACCGATGACTTCGCACAGTTCAACCGTCGCGCCGTGAACATCGCCGCCGGGGGAGCCGAAAGCGGATTTGAAGAAAAGGGCGAGAAGCAGAGCCGAAACGGAAACCGCAATCACAAGACCTACTCCGCCCGCGCCGCCGAGAAAAACGGCGACAGCAAACGCAAGCGCAAACGCCCTCAGCAAAATGCCGCCGTCACCGCCGAAACTGAAGACCGCTCCGAGGCCGCCCGCGGGCGGGGCATCGGAAAGGTAGGACACAAAAGCGGGCGCGAGCCGGGCGGCGGCGGGAACAAGAACAACGGCGGTCAAAAAGGCGTCGGGAGAAACCGAACCGAGCGCGGCAATCTTGGCGGACACAACAAACGCGACCCCCGCCGCGCCGAAAGCGCCGAGAGACTTGTCTTTCATCGCGCCGCGGGCTCTCTGAGGGTCGCCGTAGTAATGCAAGGCGTCAAAACAGTCTCCAACGCCGTCAAGGTGAAGCCCGCGTGTCGCCACGGCGAGCGCGGCGACCGCTATGGCGGCGGCGGCAAATCCCGCGCCCGCAAGAGGGGACAAAACGGCGGCAACCGCCGCGCTCACCGCGCCCGCCACAAGCCCCGCAGCGGGGAAAAAAGGCAGGGCGCGCGCGGCGTCATCCCTTGTCAGGTTACCGCCGCCGCCCCACGGATTGAACAGCGTAAGAAACCGCACGGCAACGCCGAAGCCGTCCGTGTCGTAGCCCTTGAACTTCATCACGGGCAATAATAACAAAAGAAAGCCCCGATTGCGAAAAACGCCTACCGGGGGGCGCGGGAGACGCCCGCGCTCTCAAAGGTCGCCATCCGGTTGAACAGGGCAAGCGCGGCGTCTATTACCGGAAACATTATGAGCGCGCCCGTGCCCTCTCCGAGGCGCATTCCCAAATCCATCGGCGCGGTCTTTCCGAGCAGACGGAGCGTTTTCGCGTGCCCCTTCTCCGAACTCTTGTGCGAAAAAAACAGGTATTCCGCAACGGCGGGGCAGAGAGAGACGGCAAGGCACACGGCGGAGGCGATGACAAACCCGTCCGCCACCACGGGGATTCTGCGGGCGGCGAGCCCGACCATCATGCCCGCCGCCGCGCCTATCTCAAAGCCGCCGACCTTGCGCAGAATTTCAAGCGCGTCCGGGCGCGGGGCGTTTGGAAACCGGGGAAAATGCTTCTTCAGCGCACGGGAGACAACGCCCGCCTTTTCCCTTACACCGGCGGGGCCGAGGCCCGTCCCCGCGCCGGTAATGTCCTTCGGGGAAACCCCGTATGACGCGCATATCACCGCCGCCGCGCTGGTGGTGTTGCCTATTCCCATGTCGCCCGGAGCGGCGATTTGATAACCCCCGTCCGCAATGTCAAAAGCCGTTTCAATTCCCGCCTCAACGCTCCTGACCGCCTGCTCCCGCGTCATTGCGGCGCGCTTTGCAAAATTGCGCGTTCCCTTTGCCGTTTTCCTTGAGATAACGCCGCCGGACGGAAAATCAAAATCCACCCCCGCGTCCACGATAAACACGTCCGCGCCGACAAGGCGGGCAAGAACGTTCACCGCCGCCCCGCCGGAAAGGAAGTTATTCACCATCTGCCGCGTTACCTCTTTCGGAAAGGCGCTCACGCCCTCCTGCGCAACGCCGTGGTCGGCGGCGAAAACCGCCACCGCCTTCTTTTGCGCGCGGGGCCGGTCGCGTCCGGTGATTGCCGCTATCCTTGCGGCGGTGTCTTCAAGAACGCCCAGACTGCCGGGCGGTTTTGTAAGTGTGTCGCAGCGCCGGAGCGCCTTTTCATACACCCGCCGGTCGGGCGGGGAAACTGCGGAGGCGGTTTCTTCAATAAGCCCCAAGGGCGGAAAACTCCTACGTTTCCTTTCCCGCGCCTTTGTCCGAAAGCACGGCGGACACCTTCACGGCGGCAAGCGCCAGCGCGGCGGCGATAATCGCCTGGGGAACCAGAGTCTCGTATGTCGGGTAAATGCCGAGGACTCCGAGGCGCGGAACAAAACCCGCGACCGTTTCGGAGACAAGCCCGACCTCCTGAAGTTCATGGATGCCCTTGCCCGCAAGCATGAAACTGAGAGCGCACAGCCCGATGCCCGTTATGGAAAACAGATACCGGACGGGCAGGCGCATGGAAAACTTGAATACGGCGACCGACAGAACGCCCGCTACCGCCGCGCCCGCAACAAGCCCCCACAGAACCGGACGGACGGACACCGCCTCAAAAAGCAGCGCGCGGAAAAACAGCACGGTCTCAAGCGCCTCGCGGTAAACGGCGAGAAACGCCACGGACATTATCGCCGTCGCGTTGCCCGCCCCGGCGGCTTCGGTAACCTTGGAGTCTATGTATTTCTTCCATTTCCCGGCCTCAACCTTTGATATGAGCCAGTAACTGACATAAAACAGAACCGCGGCGGCGAGCAACGAGGTAATGCCCTCCACCAGTCCCGCCTGCGCTTCGGTAACCCTGATGAGTTCGGCGGTCGCCCACCATGTGACGCCCCCGGCGGCAAGCGCCGCCATCCAGCCGAGATGAACAAACTTCACATACCCGCGCGACCCGATTGAGGAGAGCGCCGCAACCATCGCGGTGATTATCAAAACCGCCTCCAGAGATTCACGCACTATGATTGAGAACGAACCGGCAAACGCCATCGCCCCCGACCCCGGTATAACCGCCGGAGAGGCAACCGCCTCGCCCGCCGCCCCCAAAATTAAAGCAAAAACAAACACCGATTTCTTCAAGGTCCGCCTCCGGCAAAGTCAACTGAGGGCGTATAGTATATTAAAGACCTTTAATGTCAACAATACGTCCCCGCCTTTTGTAAAAAAAGGCCGTTTCAATTATGTTTTAGCCGTCATGAGTCGGTCCGGCGCAACCTCAAAACCCAAAGGGGGCGTATTTGCCCCCGTATCCGCGGCGGCATGGAAGAAATCCGTGGAAAGAGACCTCAGGGGTTCGGATTACGAAAATCTGGTCTGGAAACCGGCGGGCGCGTTTCCGGACGCCCCGATTGAGATTGAACCGTTTTACTGCCCGGAGAATATGAAGGGGCTGTCCCTGTTTCCCGCCCCGCCCCCCGGAACTTTTCCATACACCCGCGAGACCTCCGCGTGGGAGGTTTGCGAGGACATCCCGCCCTCATCCCCCGCCGCCTCGGCGCGCATGGCGCGCGAAGCGGTTGAAGGCGGCGCGGAAGGAGTTCTGTTCAGGGAGGCAAAGGCAAACACCCCGGCGCAAATTTCAAAACTGCTGTCCGGAATTGACCCCGCGCGGACGGGCGTCCGTTTTGCCCCCAAAGGGACTGGAATCGCGCAAGCCCGCGCCCTCGCGGAGTTTTTTGAAGAATCGGGCGTCAAAAAGCCACGCGGATTTGTCCTGTGCGACCCGCTGGGAGCGGGGAAACCCGGAGAGATGAAGTCTCTCGCCGCCATCGTGAAAGAGTTTGACAAAACGGCGGGGGGGTTCGGTTGTGTCGGCGTCCGGGCGGCGGAGTTTCATGAGGCGGGGGCGGAGCCGGTTGAAGAGGCGGCGTTTGCGCTCGCGCTCGGAGCGGAATACCTGTGCGCGCTTTCCGCGCTCGGAACACCCCACCGTGCGGCGGCGCGGGCAATGGTTTTCCATTTTGCGGTCGGCTCGGCTTTCTTTCTTGAGGCGGCAAAAATCAGAGCCGCGCGCGCCGTGTGGGCGCACATAGTGGAAAAGTTTGACCGCCGCGCGGACGGCCGCATGACCGTCCATGCAACCCCTTCGGCAATCAACAAGCCGGCGGACGACCCCGAAACCAACATACTGCGGGCGACATGCGAAACCATGGCGGCGGTCGCCGGGGGGGGCGGGTCAATATCCGTCCCCGCGTATGACGCGGCGTGCGCTCCGCCCTCCGCGCGCTCTCAGGCGGTTTCAAGAAACATTCAACTTATACTGAGGGACGAGTGCGGCCTCGGCGCGGTCGCAGACCCGTGCGCGGGCTCCTACTATGCGGACACGCTTACGGACAAGGTTGCGGACGCCGTGCTCAACCTGTTCCTTGAGATTGAAAAACGGGGCGGTTTTGCCCGCTGCATGAAAGACGGCTTCATAAGCGGGCGGCTCAAACGGAGCGCAAAACTGAGGGCGGAGCGCGTCTCATCGGGAGAAGAGACGCTTGTCGGCGTCAACAAATACCGGGCGGGAGGCGCAAAGTGAGCGCCCGGCCTGACTTTTCAACCATACGCCTCCGCCGCGGAGCGGCTGAAAAAGGGCGGCGCAAGGGGCGTGAGTGGGAAACGCCCGAAAACGTGAAGGTCAAAGATGTCTTTACGGCGGCGGACACGCGCGGCCTCTCCCACACAAAGGGCGCGGCGGCGGGCGAGCCGCCGTTTCTCAGGGGCCCCTACTCCACCATGTATGCCGTCCGCCCGTGGACGGTGAGGCAGTATGCGGGCTTCTCCACCGCCGCAGAGTCAAACAGGTTTTACAAAAAAAACCTCGCCGCCGGACAAAAGGGGCTTTCGGTCGCGTTTGACCTTCCGACCCACCGGGGATACGACTCCGACCATCCGAGGGTTGTGGGCGATGTGGGAAAGGCGGGTGTCGCGGTGGACAGCGCCGAGGATATGAAGCGGCTTTTTGACGGCATACCGCTTGATGAAATTTCGGTCTCAATGACAATGAACGGCGCGGTGCTGCCCGTTATGGCATTTTACATAGTGGCGGCAAAGGAGAGCAATGTTCCCGGTGAAAAACTGTCCGGCACCATCCAGAACGACATACTCAAAGAGTTTATGGTCAGAAACACCTACATATACCCGCCCGCATTCTCAATGCGCATAATCGCCGACATTTTCAAATACACCTCAAAACACATGCCCCGTTTCAACTGCATAAGCGTAAGCGGCTACCACATGCAGGAGGCGGGCGCGACCGCGGACATTGAACTGGCATACACGCTTGCGGACGGCATTGAATACGTGCGCGCGGGGCTGAGCGCGGGACTGAAGGTTGACGACTTCGCGCCCAGAATATCGTTTTTCTGGGGAATCGGCATGAACCACTTTATGGAGATTGCCAAGATGAGGGCGGGCAGAATCCTGTGGGCGGAGATGATGAGCGCCTTCTCGCCTCAAAATCCCAAATCGCTCGCGCTCAGAACCCACTGCCAGACCTCCGGTTGGAGCCTCGCGGAGCAGTTTCCCTACAACAACATTGTGCGAACCTGCACGGAGGCGTTTGCCGCCGCGATGGGCGGAACGCAGTCACTGCACACAAACGCCCTTGACGAAGCGATTGCGCTACCGACGGATTTTTCAGCCCGCGTGGCGCGCAACACCCAGCTTTACATACAGGAGGAAACCGGAATATGCCGCGCGATAGACCCGTGGGGCGGCTCTTTTTATCTGGAGAGCCTGACCGGTTCCATAGCGCGGCGGGCGCGCGCCCTTATTGCCGAGGTTGAAAAACTGGGCGGAATGGCGGCGGCGATTGAGACGGGCATCCCGAAGATGAGGATTGAGGAAGCCGCCGCCAAAAAGCAGGCGCGAATAGATTCGGGAAAAGAAACCATAGTGGGCGTCAACAGGTTCGTCCGGAAAGAGGAAGGGCGGATTGAACTGCTTGAGGTTGACAACACTGCGGTGCGGCGCGAGCAGGTAAAGAGCATTGCCGCAATCAAAAAGAGGCGCGACTCAAAAGCCGTTGCCGCCGCGCTTGACAAAATAACCCGCTCGGCAAAAACGGGGCGCGGAAACCTGCTTGCCCTCGCCGTGGAGGCCGCCTCGCTGCGCGCCACTCTGGGGGAAATCTCGGACGCATGCGAGAAGGTTTGCGGACGCTACACCCCCGCCGTGCGCACCATATCGGGGGTTTACTCCTCGGAGATAGGCGGCAACGGCGCGTTTGAGGAGGCGCGGTCGCTGACAGACCGCTTTGCCGGCATTGAGGGAAGACGCCCCCGCATCCTCATCGCGAAAACCGGACAGGACGGCCACGACAGGGGCGCAAAGGTGATAGCGACCAGTTTTGCGGACATGGGCTTTGAGGTGGAGATAGGGCCTCTGTTTTCCACGCCCGAAGAGGTAACGCGCCTCGCGATTGACGAGGATGTGCACATTGTGGGCGTTTCAAGCCTTGCGGCGGGACACAAAACCCTCATACCGGCGGTCATCGCCGGGCTCAAAAAACAGGGGCGCGAAGACATAGCGGTGGTGGCGGGCGGCGTGATACCTAAGAGAGATTACGCCTTTCTCCGCAAAGCGGGCGTGTCGCACATATTCGGGCCCGGCACGGTCATATCGTCCGCCGCGGCGGAGATAATGAAACCCCTTGTGGAGGCGCGGCTTGAACGTTCCGAAGGTTGAGCCCTCAGTTCCGGAAGACTTTGAGTCCGTGGCGGAGATGGAGAAGTTGTGCTTTGAGAGGGACGCCTGGCCCGCCGCCGCTCTCAAAGAGGAAATGTCCGGCGGTTTTGCCCGCCGCTCCACCGTGGTCAGGGGAGCGGACGGACGGGCGGTCGCCTACTGCATATGCCGGACGCTGATGAACGAGACCGAGATATACAAACTTGCCGTCCATCCGCTGCACCGGAGACGGGGGCTTGCAAAGCTGCTGCTTCGGGACGCGCTTGCCCGCGCGGGCGGCGGGCGGGTGATGCTTGAGGTCGCAACGGACAACATGGACGCAATTTTTCTTTACTGCGGCATGGGATTCCGCGCCGTGGGCGAGCGGCGGAAATACTACGGCGGCAGCGGGCGGGACGCGGTCGTAATGTCGCTGGAGACAAGTTAGGTGAAAAAGGGAAATAAAACTGCGCGCGCCGCAATGTGGGCGGTCTTTATGCTCGCCGCCTACCTGTCGGTTACCGGGCTCGGCAATGTGGAGTTCTGGGATGACGAGGTTGAGACCGCATGGATGTCAAGGGCGCTGGTTGAGCACGGGCGCGCATTCGCGTGGGACGGGCGCAACTCCCACGACTACGGCGCGGGGCTGTATCTGAACAACAAGTTTGAAAACACCTTTCCGCCCGTGAGTTTTTACACGGGGGTGCTCTCCCTCAAACTGTTCGGCAAAACCGAAGGCGGCGGCAGAACGGTTTTCGGCCTGATGGGAATCGCCTGCCTCGGAGTGTTTCTTCTGCTTCTGCGCCTTGAAATTCCGGACAACCCGCGCCTGCGCCTTGCGGCGATGGCAATTTTTTCCCTGTCGCCCGTATATCTCCTGCATATAAGGCAGATGCGCTACTACGCGCCCGCGTTGCTTTTCACCGCTCTTGCGTTTTACCTTTACCGCCTTTATGTAAAAGACCGGGGCCGGTGGCGGGGCTTTCCGTGGAGTATCTGGGCGGCGGCGGCGTGCTGCTGTCTGCTGTTTTTTACGCACTTTGCCGCCGCGGCGGCGTTTTTCGGGGCGCTCGCGGCGGGGCATCTGCTGTTTGTCGCAAGCCGCAGCAAACGGGAATGGCATCTGTGGGGGGCCGCGCTCGCGGCGGGCGCGGTGTGTGTCTGGTATCTGTTTTCATCCGGTTACATAACGCCCGACCTTCAAGTCAAAAGCAATGTGTTCTCCATTTTTTACAGGGAGGAAAGCCGCCTTGCGAGAATATGGTCTCTGCTGCCGCTTTACCTGCGCTTTATCAATGTGGGCGGTCTTGCGCCGTGGTTTGTCGGGCTGTGGGTCTGCTGGCTTGCGGGCAAAAGGATAGTCCCCGGCCTGCGGGCGCGGGAAGACGAGCAAACCCCGCTTTACTACGGAGTTACCGGCTTTCTGCTGGTCATCGTGTGCGCGATTCTGTCGCCCCAGCAGGAGTACGACCAATATGCGGCGACCCGCTTTTTCTTCGCGGCGGCGCTGTTTTTCGCCGTCCCGACCGCCTTTTTCTGCATGAAGGTAATGTCGCGCTCGCGCACGGCGGGCGCGGTTCTGATGTTCCTGCTGCTCTGCACAACCCTGTGGACATGGCCGTTCGGCGTGCAAAACCACCCGCCGCTGAACAGAAACTACTCGCCCCTTGACCTGCCGCGACCGGTCTGGAAAAGCGTCAACATATTCTCATTTGAAAACACCTACACGCAGTGGACGCTTCCCGCAATGGCGTGGGAGTTTCACACAAGGAAGCCGAACTTCCTGACCGATTTGGAAAAATTCTTTGAGAAGCGCGGAAAACAGGACGAGGTGATGTGGGTCTCCCCCACATGGTCTTACTACAACGTCATGTGGTATCTGGGCGAAAAGTTTCTTTTCTGCTGCACCTACGCGCGCACTCACGCCGTCGCCCCCGAAAATCTGGAAAAATACGGCATTGAAATACGTTACGCGCACACGCACACTCCGGACTGGATTGTGCTTGTCGGGCCGTCGCGCGCCGGACAGGCGCGCAGCAGAGCGGCGGGGCGGATACTTGCCTATGAACTGCCGAATGAAATCCTCCCCGGACAGGCGGTCCGGTTCGGGGCCTTCCGGGAGGAGGCGTATCAGCTTGTGAAGGTTCTGGGACGGCTTTACTTCCCCGTCTGGAGGCCGGAACTTTTCTGGCACTCGTTCAGGCGTCCGGTGGATGTGGGAGCCGACCCGCGAAGGGGCGATGTGCTCATATTCCGGCGTGTGGGCGGAGGTTAATGGCTTCTTTCCGCCGCGAAGTCCGCAAGCGTCAGAAGGGAATCCTTGTAGTTACCGGAGGGAAATGACGATATCGCCTTTTTGGCTTTCGCTATGTGGCTTTTCGCCCGCTCAAAGGTGTCTTCCACTCCCCCGTAGTCGGCGACAAACCGCTTTATCGGGGCGGCAGATCCGGGCATTGTAAAATCGGCGGTGACGGCGCGCCGCAACTCCTTTTCAAAATCCGCCCGGACACGGGACGGGGCGTTTGATATGGCCTTGAGGAGCGGCAGGGTCATTCTGGCGTTTTCTATGTCAAGCCCGCAGTCCTTGCCCAGTTCCTCCGTCGTGGAGCAGTAATCAAGGGCGTCATCGGCAAGCTGGAACGCTATGCCGAGGTTAAGCCCGTAGCCCGCAAGCGCCTCGGCCCTGCCGTTTGCCTCCCCGGCGAGCATTGCGCCCATCACCGCGCAGCACTCTATCAGAGACGCGGTCTTTTCGGTGATGATGCGCATGCAGGAACTCTCATCCATTTCCAGCATTTCCTTGCCCCCCATAACCTCAAACGCCTCGCCCTCTATCATCCTTTCCGCCGCCGCGCAGTAAACCCCGGCAAGTTTCATGTCGCCGCACGAAAGGATTAGATTCATAGCCCTGATGAGCAGCATGTCGCCCGTAAGAACCGGGCTTTTGTTGCCCCAAACCGCATTGGAGGACTTCCGCCCCCGCCGCATTGAAGCGTTGTCCACAACATCATCGTGAAGCAGGGACGCTATGTGCGTAAGCTCCACGGCGGCGGCGCACGCTATTCTGCCGTCCCCCTCCTCAAGCCCGCACAGGCCGCTTGAAAGCAGCAGCACGGACGGGCGGAGACGTTTGCCTCCGCCGCCCGCTATGTATGATGAAACGCTGTTGACAAGGTCGGCGCCGGAGACGCAGTTCCTCGCAATCTCCTCCTCAACCAGACGCATCTCCTCCGATATGATGGGCGCCGTTCGCATTGAGGGCTAATTATGGTCGGAAAAAACTTTCAAGTCAAAGCGGTTATAATACGGTGTTGTTGTGAACTGGATTGATTACGCAGTATCCATAGCGACCCTTGCGGGATTTACCGCGGGAGTCGCGGGGATGGGGCTTATAAACCTCCTTATACACCTGTCCGCCGTGGCGGCGTGCGCGACGGCGGGCTACATTTTTGCCTCCTCGCTCACCGGCGGGGGAGCGGGGGGCATGGAACGCCTGATGACGGGGGCGCTGATTTTTATCGTCTGTTTTGCCGGATGGCTGACCATTAAAAAAATTGCGGGGAAAATCCCCGGCGTAACCGCCGTGATGCGGCTGGCGGACGGGATTTTAGGCGCGGCGGTTCTTGGGGCGGCGGCGGTCATCACCGTGGCCGTAGCGGAAACCAGAGTGCCGGAGGTGCGTCTTGCGGCGGAGCAGTCCGTCATATACCAGAAAGCGTTTGCCCTGGCCTCGGAGGCGTCAGAGGGGGAGCCGCCGTGGAAAAAATAACGACCCTCAACAAGCACATCATTTCAACCTTTGGAACCGGGGGCTTTCACGGCGGCGTGTTCACAATTTTGAGAGAGTTGGTTTTTGTGTCCAAACTGATGCACCGCGAGATAAACAAGGCGGGCATTGTGGAGAGCATACGGGGCGGGACGGGAATGAGAAACGTTCACGGCGAAGACACCCAGAAACTTGACAAATTCGCCAATGACCGCCTCATTTCAACCCTTGAAGCGGGCGGCGAGTGCTGCGCGGTGGTGTCCGAGGAAAACGATGACATCATACACCTTCGCGGCGAAAACTCCCGGCACGGGGAATACATCCTCGCAATAGACCCGCTTGACGGCTCTTCAAACATAGACGTCAATGTAACCGTGGGAACCGTCTTCTCCGTATACAAACGCCTGTCGCCTGCGGGAGGCCCGTGCGAGGAGGCGGACTTTTTCCGGTCCGGAAGCGAGCAGAAACTCGCGGGCTACATAATTTTCGGCTCTTCAACCATGCTGGTTTTCACCGCGGGGAAAGGCGTTGACGGCTTCACGCTTGACCCCTCAATAGGCGAGTTCTGCCTGTCGCATCCGCAAATCAAAATTCCCGCGGACGGCGGCATGTATTCGGTCAATCAGGGGCGCTATTCGGAATTCCCCGGATGGGTCCGGAATTTCATAGACTACTGCTGCAAGTCCGGCGCGGAAACCGGCGGCCCCTACTCGTATCGCTACACCGGCTCCATGGTGGCGGACATTCACAGAAACATGCTCAAGGGCGGCATCTTCATGTATCCGCCGACCCGCGACCGCCCAAAGGGCAAACTGCGGCTGTTGTATGAATGCAACCCCGTTTCCTTTATTATTGAAGAGGCGGGCGGCAGGGCGACGACCGGCGAGAAAAGGATATTGGACATAAGGGCGTCTTCCGTTCACGAAACCACCCCCATCTTTGCGGGCTCGGAAAACCTTGTCGCCATGGCGGAACGTTACCGCAGGGAATCACAATGAAAGAAGAAAAAGAAAAAGGGCCCCGTCCTTCGGCGGTTCTGGTAATTCCTTGCCACAATGAGGAAAAACGGCTGTCGGAAAGCAAAACCCTTGAGTGCCTGAAACTTCTCGGCAAGGGCGGGCGCATCATTCTGGTTGATGACGGCTCAACTGACGGAACAGCCCGCCTTATCAAGAAGATCTCCGCCTCATCCCCCGCGATTGACGCGGTGTTTCTGCCGGAAAACAGGGGGAAAGCCGAGGCCGTTCGCGCCGGAATGTCCGAGGCGGCGGAGCGCGGAGCAAAGCGCATAGGGTTTTGCGATGCGGACTTCGCCACGCCCCCCGCCGAGGTGGCAAGGGTTCTGGGCGAACTTGAGAAAGACCCCCGCGCGGACGCCGCCATAGGGACGCGGAATTCTCCCGAATCCGCAAACATAGAACGCGCTCCCGTGCGCCGCCTGTTGAGCAGGGTGTTTTCCCTTGCCGCATCCTTCGCGCTCAAAAGGCGTGTGTCCGATTCGCAGTGCGGCGCAAAGTTTTTCAACAACACCCCGTCTCTCAAAAAAGCGCTCTCCGAACCGTTCATATCAAGGTGGGGTTTTGACATTGAAATCCTCGGACGGCTTGAGGCGGGCGGAGGAAGGACGGTTGAGGCCCCCCTCAAGGGGTGGGCGGAAAAACCGCAGTCCGGCATAGGCCTCGGGGCGATGGCGGAAACGTTGTTTGACTTGCGCAGCATAAACGGCGACCTCCTTCGCCGCCGGGCGGAAGAGGGAACGGGGACGGGGTTTGTCGCGGAGGCGCTGCTGACTGTTTTTGTGCGCCTGATCCCGCTTTACATCCTCACCTACGTGCTCGCGAAAGTCCTTTTCTGGGAAGGTTACTGGGTCAACCCGGACGCCTACTACCATCTCGGCGTGGCAAACGCCTACAAGGAGCTCGGCTGGCTGCCGGATTTCCCGTGGCTTAAATACACCGTCATCGGAGACCCGTTTCCCAACGTGTATCTGCTTCAGCACCTGTTTCTCGCGCTGGTGGGGGTGTTTGTTCCCGACTCGCCGGACCCGCAGTTTGCAATTAAAACCACCGTGGTGATAATGGCGTTTTTGCAGATGCTCTCCATTTACCTGTTCCACAGAAAGTGGGGCATCGGCAACGCCGCGCTGTGGACGATTATAGGCATAACCGCCTCGTCCAACATGATCTGGCACACCATCGCGCTGAAGGGCATAACCTCCTTCTCCATAATGTTCCCGTGGATAGTGGACGCGCTGTGGTCAAACAACGGGCGCAGGGCTTTTATCATCGGCTGGGCTTCCGCCTACACCTATGTGGGTTTCATCATCCTCGGCCCCCTCGCCGCATGCAGGGCGGCGGCGCATCTGATATTTGATGGCAAACTGAGGATTAAAACCCCGCTGCTGCTGTTTGCGGGCGTGGCGGCGGGCATGCTTCTGTCGCCGTTTTTCCCCGACCACCTGTCCCACATATACCGCGAACTTCACACCATCTTTGAGCGTCCCACCTTTATAAAGGCGGGAGACTTTTTCGGCCTTGAGTGGCAAATCCCCAGCCGCGTGCAGTTACAGCAGTTCATCGGCCCGATGATGCTCTGCACTCTCGCGGCGACCCTGTTTCACATGCGTCCCGCCGCGCGGTCGCACAACACAACCGGGGCGGCGTTCATAACCGTCTTTGTATTCGCGCTGTTTCCGTTTTTCGGCGGAATCAAATTTGCCCAGATATTTTCCGTGGTCTCCGCCCTGATGGTTCCGATGATATACCGCGACATATCAAAGTTTTCCATCCGCATTCCGAAAATCCCCGTCCGCATAAGGCCGTTTGTCCCGGCGGTGTTCATTTTTGTGTTTTTCGTCTTTTCGCTCCCGTTCATAAAAGTCCGGCAGATAAAAGGCAGGGTTGATTCCCCCACGCCGCGCGCCTACGCGGGCCTCGCAAACACCGTCCGCGCCCTTACGGCGAGGGGCAAGGTTGTGGTCGCCCCGTGGGACGACTTCCCCGGCCTGTTTTATTTCAACAGGGACAACTACTACATCTCCGGCATGAACAACCTGTTTCTGTTCAAGGGAGACTCTCACAGGTTCACCGCCTACTACCAGTTTTTCAAAGGCGGGATAAGCAACCCCGCAAAGTCAATTCCCGCGGAGTTTGAGGGGGCCGACCTTCTGGTGGTGAGAAACGCCCCGCGCAACAAGGGCGAGGCGGAGGCGTTAAAAGTTCTTGACACCGCGCCGGGCATCGTCCGGGTAACCGGCGGCAACGGGCGCGTCCGCGCCGGAGACGGCCTTGTGGACGGTTTCTGGCGGGTTTACAAAATTCAGCGATGATAGTGCGCGAGACCGACCTGAGCGCGGACGGTTTCCCCCCGGCAAGGGGCAAGGTCAGAGACATTTACGACCTTGGCGAGACCCTTCTGCTGGTTTCAACCGACAGAATTTCCGCCTACGACTCCATACTGCCCACCCCTATCGTCGGCAAGGGGGAGGCGCTGAACCAAATCTCGGCGTTCTGGTTCAAAAAGACCGCGGGGCTGTTCCCAAACCACTTCATCTCGTCCGACATCGGGGATTTTCCGCCCGTTCTCAGGAAGAGGGCCGCCGAACTCACGGGCAGAAGCATGCTGGTAAAAAAGACGCGCCCGCTTCCGGTTGAGTGCGTGGTGAGGGGATACCTCTGCGGCTCGGCATGGACGGAATACCTTGCGGAAGGGACGGCTTGCGGAATTGACCTTCCCTCCGGCATTAAACTGTCGCAGAAATTAACAACCCCGATATTTACCCCCGCCACCAAAGCGCCCGGAGGCGGGCGGGACGTAAACATAACCTTTGAGCAGTCCTGCGAGATCGCGGGCGGGGAAAACATGGAGCGGGCGCGCGCGATGTGCGTTGAGATATACAAACTGGCGTCCGGAATTGCCGCCGACAGGGGAATAATCATTGCCGACACAAAGTTTGAAATGGGCGTTGACCCGGACGGGAGGCTTATATTCATAGACGAGATGCTGACGCCGGATTCCTCGCGCTTCTGGAGCGCGCGGCTTTACCAAAGCGGCAAGGCGCAGGACAGTTTTGACAAACAGTTCGTGCGCGACTATCTGGACGCGACCGGCTGGGACAGAAACCCGCCCGCCCCGTCTCTTCCCCCCGAAGTTGCGGAAAAAACAAGCGGGAAATACATGGAGATGAAACGTGTTTTTTCAGATTGAAGACGCCGCGTCCGCCCGCCGCCGGAAGCCATGAAAACCGTCTCCGTGCTCGGCTGCGGCTGGTTCGGCATGCCTCTCGCCCGCCGCCTTGTCGCGGACGGGCACACCGTTCTCGGCTCAACCACCGACCCGGCAAAACTGCCGGAAATACGCAAAGCCGGCGCGCGCGCGTTCACCGTGCGCATTGAGCCGGAGCGCCCCCCCGAAGCCGGGGAGTTTTTCCGCTCCGATGTTGTGGTTGTCAACTTCCCCCCCGAAAGGCGGGATGACATAGCGCCCCGCCTCGCCGGGCAGACCGAAACGCTCGTCCGCGCCCTTGAGGCGGGCGGGGCGGAGTTTGTGGTCTTCATAAGTTCAACCTCGGTTTACGCCGACCTCGGAAGGGTCGTAACGGAAGACGACTTCCTTGAGGGAACCCCGTCAAAGCAATCCGGCATTGCCCTGCGAGCCATGGAACAGACCCTCGCAACGGCGGACTTTGACCTCACCGTTCTGCGCTTTGCGGGGCTCATCGGGTATGACAGAGACCCGCACCGGTTTCTAAAAAAACGCGCCGCCGCAAGCCGCCCGGACACCCCCGTCAACCTCATCCACCGGGATGACTGCGTGGAGATCACGGCGCGCATTATAAAAGACGACATACGCGGCGAAACCTTCAACGCCGTCTGCGACGGCCACCCGCTCCGGAGCGAGTTTTACAGGCGGGAGGCGGAAGCCGCGGGAACCGAAGCCCCCGCGTTTGAAAAGGCGGGCAACTGGAAAATCATCTCCGGCGAAAAACTGAAAAAAGCCCTTAACTACCGCTACCAAAAGGGGCCGGTCTAACGGTCGCGCTTTTCATACGCTTCCACAATTTTCTTCACAAGCGGGTGGCGCACAACATCTTTCCTTGAGAAACGCACCACCGCTATGCCCTCCATTCCGGCAAGCAGCCGCTCCGCCTCTTCAAGCCCCGAAACCGCGCCCCCCGGCAGGTCGTTCTGTGTGGCGTCGCCGGTAATGACCGCCTTTGAATTAAAACCGATGCGGGTGAGAAACATTTTCATCTGGGACGGCGAGGTGTTCTGCGCCTCGTCAAGAATCACAAACGCCCCGCTGAGCGTGCGCCCGCGCATATAGGCGAGCGGGACGATCTCAATGGTCTTCCTTTCAATCAGCCGCCGCGCGGTGTCCGTGCCGGCAATGTCGTAAACGGCGTCAAAAAACGGGCGCAGAAACGGGTCGGCTTTCTGCTCAAGGTCGCCCGGAAGGAAGCCCAGATTCTCGCCCGCCTCAAGCATCGGGCGGGTGATGATAATTTTCCTCACCGCGCCCCCGGCCAGTTGTTCCATCGCCATGGCAACCGCAAGAAAAGTCTTTCCCGTCCCCGCGGGACCGATGCCGAAAACTATCGTGTTCGCATCCATTGCGGCGATGTATTCGCGCTGGCAAACCGTCTTGGGGGTTATCTTTCCGCCCTTCACCTCTATGGAGCGACCGGAGAGGAGAACGTCCCTGAGGTTTCCTTTTCCGGCGAAAACTATTTCCGCGCCCGCCTCAAAGTCCGCGGGGGAAAGCCCCCGTTTTTCAAGGGCGAGGCCGTAAAGCTGGGAGGCAAGTTCCTTTGCGGCGGCCACCCCGTCCGGCTCACCGCTTATCAGCAGTTCACCGCCGCGCGAATTAACTTTCACGCCGCACAGTTTTTCAATCCTGCCAAGATTTGAGTCCAGCGCGCCGAAAAGCCTCCGGGCGGCGTCGCTGTCTTCAAATACCAGTTTGTCTTCCATGTCCGTCAGGTAAAAAGGCCGTTGATGACAATGGCCTCCTCCCGCGACGGCCCCACGGAAACGAGGTCCACCTCCGCCCCGCAAAGCCCGCTCACCCGATCAATGTAGTCTCTCGCCTCCCGCGGTAGGAACGCAAGGCCGCGCGCGCGGCGGATGTCTTCGCTCCAGCCCGGCATCTCCTCATAAACCGGCTCGCAGCGAGCAAGCGCGTCCGCGTCCTGCGGAAAGGAGTCCGTCCGGCGGCCGCCGATGTTGTAGGCGGTGCATATCTTCAGTTTTTCAAAGCCGCTCAACACGTCAAGTTTGGTCAGCGCAAGCGAGGTTATGCCGTTCACGCGAACCGAATGCCTCAGCGCCACCGCGTCAAGCCAGCCGCACCTTCTGCGCCTGCCGGTGGTCGCGCCCAGTTCGCCGCCGCGCTCAAACATGCTTTCGCCGTCCGGCCCCCCGTCTTCGGTGGGAAAGGGGCCCCCGCCCACCCTTGTGGCATAGGCCTTGACGACCCCGACCGTCCGGTCAACGCATCCGGGGCCGAGGCCGCAGCCCGCGCCCACCCCTCCGGCAACGGCGCTTGACGATGTTACATAGGGGTATGTGCCGAAATCTATGTCCAGAAGCGTTCCCTGCGCGCCCTCAAACAGCACGTTTCCGCCGGACGAGGCGACCCCGTGCAAATACGCCGCCGTGTCCGTTATGAACGGGCGGAGACGTTCGCCGTATGCCGCATATGAGGCGACCGCCTCATCCCTGTTAACCGGCTCGCCGCCCAGCACTCTGGTTATGTAAAGGTTTCTTTCGGGAAGCACCGCGTCTATCCTCGCCGCAAGGGCGTTTTCGTCCGGCAGGTCGGCAACCCTGATGCCGCGCCGCGCAAACTTGTCCTCATACACGGGGCCTATGCCCCTCCTTGTCGTCCCTATTTTCGCCCCGTCCGCCGCCGCGCCCTCCCTTAGCGCGTCTATCGCCATGTGGTAGGGCATTATTACATGGGCGCGACCGCTGACCTTGAAATTTTCAGGCGTTACCGGGCAGCCCGACCGGGAGAGGGAGTCAATCTCTTCAAGCAGAACGGCCGGGTCAACCACAACGCCGTTGGCAATGACCGAAACTTTGCCCTCCCGCAGTATGCCGGAGGGAATGTGGTGAAGGATGAACTTGCCCCTGTCCGTTATGATGGTGTGCCCGGCGTTGTTGCCGCCCTGAAACCGCACGACAACATCGGCCTGTTCGGCTATCAGGTCAACCACCCTGCCCTTGCCCTCGTCTCCCCATTGAGTTCCTATGACGGCAAAGTTTGGAATCAGACACCCTCCGAAATCAACTCTTCAAGATTTGAAAACCGCCGCGTCCTTCCGGTTTTCGGCTCGGTAAGACGCAGTTTGTCAGGCCCGTCTATGGTGATGATGCCGGAGGAGGGAGCCGTGCCGCGCGCGGGGCGGGGGCGGGATTCCGCAATCACCTGAAACCCGTTCGCCCTGAGCCACGCGCCGAGCCGTATCGCCTCCCGCCTGAAGGAGGGCTTTGCCGGAATAATGACAAAGTGAACGGTTTCCGCGGCCTTGCGGACGCCCGAAAGCGCTTTCACTATCGCCTCAATGTCCGCCGCGAATCCGGTGGCGGGAGTGTTGTGCCCGTAACGTTTGATGAGAGAGTCGTATCTGCCCCCCGCTATCAGGGGAGAGGGAGCGCGTTCGTGCAGGATTTGGAAGGTTACCCCCGTGTAGTAGTTGAGAGACCGCACATCGCACACGTCAAGGCATATGTCGCAACCCGTCTCATACTCGTCCAGCACATTGGTAATTCCCCGTATGTTCGCCGCCGAGGTTTTGAACGCGGGCAGTTTGTCCATAACGGAGAGAACCTTTTTCACATTGCGCGTCTGCGTGAGGGCGGTGATTGCGGAGCGGGCGGCCCCGGGCAGACGCGCCGAGGAAAGGGCGGCGTCCAAATCCCTTGAAGACTTCATCTCAAGCGCCGCGCGCACCCGCGCCGCGTGTTTTCCCGCAATCCCGTCCACCGCCCTCAACACCCCGCTGTGCCCGATGTCCAGCACAAGGCCGGAGGAGAAACCCACCCGCGCAAGCGCGCTTGCGGCAATCGCCATTATCTCGGCGTCCGCAGACAGGTCTTTTCTCCCGACAAGTTCGCACCCCGCCTGAAACACCTCCCTCTCCCTGCCGCTTGACTCGTGCTCAAACCTCACCACCCTGCCCGAATAACAGAGGCGCTGCGGCTCTTTCAGATGGCTCATCCGCGTGGCGACTATCCTGCCTATCTGCGGCGTGATGTCGGGGCGCAGGGCGACCACATCGCCCGTTGACGGGTCAACAAACTTCATCACCTGCGAGCGCAGCCGCTCGTTCAGCCCCGCATTGATGGTCTCAAGGTTTTCAAAAAGCGGCGTGATGACCCGCTTGTAGCCCCACTTGGAGAATTCGTCAAGAATCTCCGCCTCAATGTTTTTGAAGCCCCCCGCCTCGCCGGGAACAAAGTTTTTGACCCCCTGAGGCAGCAGCGAGTTTATGTTGCGACTCATCAAAGCGTAACCTGCGTTATGGAGATGATGTCTGCAAGGGCGGAGATTTTTTCAATGTCTTCGGGGCCGACCTCACTGTCAACGTTGGTGAAAACCATGGCACGCCCCCCGGCAATCTCGCGCCCCAAGTGCATGCGCCCTATGTTTATGCCCGCGTCGCTCAGCACGCCGCACATTGCCGCAATAAGGCCCGGCTTGTCGCGGTTGCGGCTCACAAGCAGTATGCCGTCCGGCTCAACGTCTATCTTTACCCCGTCCACCATAACAAACCGGGGGTCTTTTGTGCCGAAAATAACGCCCGAAACGCTGTTGCTTTCACCGCCGGAGGAGACCGAAACGGTGATAAGACTCTTGTAGTCGCGTGAGGAGGTGTTTTTGGACTCAACCACCTCAAGCCCCCTGTCCTCCGCGATAACGGACGCGTTCACCTGCGTTACCGAAACGTCCATCACCGGGGAAAGAAACCCCTTCAGCGCGGAAAGGGTAAGAAACCCGGTGTCGCTCCCGGCTATCTCCCCCTGATAGGAAACCTCCAGTTTGTCCGCCGCCGCCGCCGTCTGGCCGAGAAACAGCCCCAGTTTTTCGGCAAGGTTGATATACGGCCCCATGGCTTCGGCCTCCGCCGCGCCGAGGGACGGCATGTTGACCGCGTTGCGGACAACGCCGTTTGAAAAATCTATGACCTGCCGCGCAATGGCGGAGCCCACCTTTTCCTGCGCCTCCGCCGTTGAAGCCCCAAGGTGCGGCGTGAGAACAAGCCGCCCCGCCGTTTCAAGAACTTCGCAACCGGCGGGAGGCGGCTCCTCGGCAAAAACATCAAGCGCGGCCCCCGCCAGTTTGCCGCTTTCAACCGCCGCGCACAGCGCGCTCTCGTCAACTATTCCGCCCCGCGCGCAGTTCACTACAATCGCGCCGTCCTTCATTTTCTCAATGGCGGCGGCGTCTATAATGCCGCGTGTCTGCGGCGTGAGCGGCGCGTGGACTGTAAGGACATCGGCGGCGGAAATCACCTCGTCAAGGGGGGCCGTTTTGACGCCGATGCGCTCCGCCGCTTCGGGCGAAACAAACGGGTCGTGGGCGACCGCCTCCATCTTGAGGCCGAGCGCCCTTTCGGCGACAAGTTTTCCTATGGTTCCAAGCCCGATGAGGCCGAGCGTCTTGCCGAAAAGTTCAACTCCCTTGAAGCCGCTCCTCTCCCACCCGCCCGCCGCAACGGAGGCGTGGGCGTGGGGAATTTTACGCGCGGCGGCAAACATCAGCGCGATGGTGTGCTCGGCGGTGGTTACCGCGTTCGCCTCCGGCGTGTTCATAACCACAATGCCGCGCCGCGTGGCCGCGGCAAGGTCAACATTGTCAACCCCGATGCCGGCGCGCCCTATGACCCGAAGCGAGCCCCCCGCCGCCTCAATCACCTCCGCGGTAACGGTTGTGGCGCTTCGGACTATAATGCCCTCATAGTCGCCGATTATCCGTCTCAACTCATCCGGCTCAACCTTTGAGCGGATATCCGGCTCAATGCCGGGAGCGTTTTCCAGAAGCCGTTTTCCTTCGGCGGCGAGTCCGTCTGTAACAAGTATTCTCACGGTCGCAAAACGGGGTATAGTATGCGGAAGCCCGCCCCCGTTGTCAATTATGAGCGAAGATACAAAAGCCCCCTTCCTCAAACACCTTTCCGAATTGAGAAAAGCAATCATCCGCTCCGCGCTGGCGGGCGCGGCGCTGTTTCCCCTCTGCTGGCATTTCCGCTTTGAAATAATGAGAAAACTGGTTGAGCCCGCCACCTCCGCCCTCCCTCCGGGCGGGGAGTTGATATTCACAAGACCCTCGGAGGGTTTCGGCGCGCTTGTGGGCGCGGCGGCGGCGTCCGCGTTTGTCCTGTCAATGCCGTTCACACTGTATAACCTGTGGAGGTTTGTCTCCCCCGGCCTGAAAGCGAAGGAGAAAAAAGACGCCGGAGTTTTCATAGGGGCGGGAACCGCCCTGTTCCTCGCCGGGGTTCTTTTCTGCCACACCATAGCCGCGCCGAGGGCGATGCAGTTTCTGCTGGAGGGGCAAAGCGCCGATTTTATCAGCGCAATGCCCTCTCTGGGGCAAACGCTGTCATTCCTGCTGACCTTGTGCGTTTCGTTCGGGATAGTGTTTGAGTTCCCTCTGGCGGCGTTCTTTCTGGCGAAATGGGGAATTGCGGACGCCCGGCGGCTGGCCTCGGCAAGAAAATACGCCTATGTGGCGGGGGCGCTGGCGGCCGCCGTTCTGACCCCCACCACGGATATTGCGTCAATGCTGATGATGTTTCTGCCGCTGGTCGTGTTCTACGAAGCGGGGATTTTGACGGCGCGGGTTGTGGGTTCACAACCCCGCGCGGACTGATTTTTTACCACTGGAAGTTCAGGCCGGTTCTGAACAACTTCTCGTTAAACTCCGAGGTTGTCGCTCCGGAGAAGTGGAACTGCACATTCTCGGTTACCCTCATCGCCATACTGCCCGCAACACCGTAGTCGCCCCTGTATTCCGAGAAGTTAATGTCAAACCCAAGCCGTCTGCCCCGCTCCACATGGGTCGTTCTCATCGCGGCGGCCATCGCCACGCCTTCCCTCAAACTGCGTATCTCGCGGTCATGCTCGTCTATCTTGTCCTGAACCCACGCATTGCGCTCGTAAAGGTCGCCGTATCTCTTGGGAGCGCTGCCGAGGGGTGTTTCCTGCAACGCCTCAAGCGTTTCCTCGCTGAGGAGTTCCTTGCCCTCTTCGGTGAGGAACTCATCCACATTGCGGATGCGGCGCTGGTTGGTCTCTTCCGTGCCGGCGGCGATGTAGTCCTCTATCGTCCGTTTTTCCCTCGCGTGCTGCGCGTCATCCACTGTTGAGACATCAAAGTAGTTCGTGGCGCAACCGCCCTCATCCTTCACACACTCATACACGTAAATCATGTCGCGGACGGTGAGACCGTCGGCGCCGTTTTCAGTGAATGAAACTTCGTTCGGCTGCTGAACACCATCGTTGTTAATGTCATCCCAATGCTGGACATCAAAGCCCTGGTCAAAACCCCGGTCTATCTCGCCCCTGCTTATCCAGCCGTCCCTGTCGGTGTCCAGCACAAAGTGCCCGTCCGCGCCCCGCGCCGTAAGGATTGCCCTTCCCCTCTCCAGCCGGTTTTCCCTGCCCTCAAAGTTATAGCCAAGCACTCCGGCGACATCAAAGCCGTGAATTCTGAGAGACTCAAAGTAGTTCTCGCGCTCGTAAAGCGTTCCGCTCTCGTCCGCCCTGAGGTTGGGGTCCGCGCCGTAGTTCGGGTCTCCGAGGCGGCTGTCCGCATGCACCCTGAGGTTCTCCCTGTATGCCGCCGCGTCTCTTTTGAGGAGGAGCTGGTCGTCAAGAACGGTGTATCTCTCGCCGAGCGGGTCGCCGGAATTGGGGTCCAGCCTCGCCCACCTCTGCCTCTGGAAGTCGGACGCGCCGACCGCCTCGTAGGAGTATTCCGTTCTCTCAAGCAACGCGCCGGAGGGGTCGGGGTCGGGCGGCCTCAGCGCAAAATCCCCCGCGCCCAGTTGCGGACGGGAAACATGGCCGGAGTAGGCGTTCTGAAGGACGGCCAGTTCATTCTGCGCGGCCCGCTGTTCGTCCCGCTTCATCACATTGGCGTTTATAAGGTATTCATTGAGCGCCTCAAGGTATTCATCCCGTGCTTCTCTCCCTTCCGGCGACAGGCGCGAGTTAACTCCCCCGTCAATTCTGGTCCGCGCAACGTTCTCCCTGATGTTGGTAACGCGCTGCCTGAGGGTCTCCGGCCCCACGGTGTTGCCAATCAGGTCGTCAATCGCGTCAAACCCGAAGTCCTGAATTTGCAGGGTTCCGTCCGGCATTGAGGTTACCACCCTCGTGCCTCCGAGAGTGTCGTAACTCCGCTCTTTCTTCTCAACAAACGGGCCGAGGGTGAGGTCGTGGTCGTATTGGGCGCGGTAGGTCGGCTGCCTCGTGGGAACTTCCGGCAAATCTCCCCCCGGAGTGTGCGGCGGGTCAAGCCGCCCCGTGTCGGGGTTTGCCGAGTTCATGGTGTAGTATGCGTGCTCCTCAAACAGGCCGAGACCCCTGAATCTGTAAACCAGGTCCGCCTCGTCCGGCGTTCCGCGCCCGATGTTGACGTGGGTGGAATTAAGGCTCCGGGAAAGAACCGTCTCCCTCACATAAGCGGGAAGACCCGTTCTCGGATCCGTCACCATTATATTGCTTGCGGAGGCGACTGTGTAGCCCAGCTTCTCTTGCAACTCTGTTACCAAATTGTCGTTCGGCAACGCCGTACTGTCCGCCAGCACCTCAAGGACGGTTCTGGTCTCCGTTACGACATCATCGCCGGGCAGGTATATGCGCCCGTCCGCCGTGTCGCCGAAAGTCTGCGTTCCGTCACGATGGTTGTATGCGTTGGCGCCGAAAGCCGAAGACCTTGTGCCGCTCGCGTTTGCCGTGAAGCCCACCGCCGTGGCGTTAAACCCGCCGGTGAAAGAGTTCGCGCCCAGCGCGGTTGAATTCTGCGACCTCGCGTAGGAGAACGCGCCGTAGGCGGACGTGTGGTCTGTTACAGACTCGGAGTAGTAACCCGTTGCCGTTGAGTAGTCTCCGGTCGCCTGCGTGGTAATACCGGATGAGTGCGCTCCGAGACCATCCGCCTTGGCGTCAATACCCGCCACGAAAGAGCCCTCGCCGGTCGCCCTCAGGTTCCGCCCGATAGCCACACTGTTGGCGGCCACCGCTTCGGCGTTTCTGCCGATGGCGATTGAGGCGACATTGGACGCAAGCGCGTTGACACCTATCGCTATGCTGTCCAGCCCGCTCGCGTTTGAATGCGCTCCCAGAGCAATAGAGTCAAGCCCGGTCGCCATGGCGTTGTGCCCGAGCGCCGTTGAGTTCTGGGCAACCGCCTTGGCGTTCTGCCCCAGCGAGGTGGAGTTGGCGGAATACGCAAGCGCATTCTGACCGACTGCCGTTGTGTTGACGGAATACGCAAGCGCTTTCTGGCCAACCGCCGTTGCGTTCATCGAAATAGCCGATGCGTTCTGCCCCAGCGAGGTGGTGTTGACGGATTGCGCAAGCGCATTCTGACCAACCGCCGTTGTGTCGGCGGAATACGCAAGCGCTTTATGACCAACCGCCGTTGCGTTCACCGAAATCGCCTGAGCGTTCTGCCCCAGCGAGGTGGTGTTGGCGGAATACGCAAGCGCATTCTGGCCAATCGCCGTTGAGTCAATGCTGCGGGCGAAAGCGTGCGCCCCGTAGGCGGTTGAGAATGCCCCGTTCGCCTCCGAAACATATCCGGTCGCCGTTGAGAATATGCCGGTCGCCGATGTGTTGATGCCGGAGGAGTGCGAGCCGAGGCCGGTGGATTTCGCGTCAATACCCGCCACAAAAGAGCC